>CALVWN010000046.1 GCA_944367415.1 uncultured Clostridia bacterium
TTCGCGCCGCCTTCCGTGCCGCCGGGCTGGATGCCGGGGAGGACATGGTGGAGGACTGCTGGGCGTTCTCGGCGCGCAACTGGGGGGCGCTGGGGCTCAACGACGTGCATCTGCCCGAACTGCGCGCGCGCTTTCATGCGCTCTACCACACCCACGTCGGCGACATTCTCTCGTATATGGACGCAACGTATCACCTCGGCAAAAACAAGGAGGCGGCGGGACGGGCATTCTCCGAGACGCTCGCGTGCGCCGCGCATCTTGTCGAGGGGGCGGCGGAGACGCTCCCCGCGCTCGCCGGGCGGTACCGCCTTTGCATCGCCACCAACGGGCTTGCCGCCATGCAGGCGGGGCGGCTGAAAGCGCTTGCGCCCCTCTTCGAGCGGGTGTTCGTCTCCGAGGAGATGGGGCTTGTCAAGCCGGATCCCGCCTTTTTCGAGGGGATGCTCTCCGCGCTCGGCACGACGGCGGAGAGATGCCTCATGATCGGCGACTCCGTCACTTCCGACATCTGCGGGGCGAACGCCGTCGGCATGGACTGCGTATGGCTGAATCGCCGCGGCGGAACGCTGCCCGCGGGGGTGCGGGTGCGGCGGATCGTCACCCGCCTTCAAGAGCTTTTGGAATTTCTGTAAAAAAACACCGCGCTCTCGGTCATGCGCGGTGTGTCGTTCATATCTGGTGACCCGGTTGCGTCGGCTCCTGTGCCGGCGTTTTCTTTTTGCCGTCGGTAAAGACGGAGACGCCCCTCGCGCGCATCCGGTCGACGAGCAGATAGAGGGGAATGCCCAGCGCGTACACCCAGATGCCCTCGGTGAGCAGGAAGGAGGCGAAGGTCGTCCAATAGGCGGCGATGGTCGCATCCGCGCCCTCGCTGCACAGAAAGACAATGACGGCGGGGATGACGAAGGCGTTGAAGAGGACGGGGAAGATGCCGCCCAGCCCGACTTTGAGCGCCGCGCCGCCCTTTCCCGTGTACTTGCGGAAGGCGACGCCGATGAGATAGGTGCATACGGCGGCGGCAAGCGTTGCGAGCGGCCCGATCGTCAGGTCATAGAGAAGGAAGGGGGAGGCAAGGTTGGCGAGCAGACATCCGACGTAGAGGGCGGGGATCGCCTCGGGGAAGAAGAGGGGCAGGATGGTGAGCGCCTCCGCGGGCCTGATCTGGAAGATGCCGAACGCGACGGGCGCGAAGGCATAGGTGAGCGCGACGTACAGCGCGGCGATGACGCCCGCGCGGCAGATGCGCTTGGTCGTGAAAAAGTTTTTGAACATGAAAAAACCTCGGTTTTTTTATTCGGAAGTGTTGACCGAAAACCTTCCGTGCAAGGGGTATTATAGTATAAAATGCGCGCCCCGTCAAGCGATTTTCAGCGCAGCCGGCGCGTCGGGCGGAAGGCGATGAGCCAGAATACGAGCCAGAGCGCCGCCACGCCCGCCAGCGAGAGCAGCGCGCGGTACCATGCCGAGCCGCCCGTGAGCAGGGCGAGCAGATCGACGCCCGTCAGGGCGTAGACGCACGCGCCCAGTCCGTAGGCGATGAGCAGGGCGCAGCACAAGAGAGTCGTCACTTTCATGTCCGCAGTATGTGCAAAAAAATCCCCGTCACGCGTGTGACGGGGAAACGATCAGGATGCGTCGGGGGGAGAGGCCTGTCCGCCCTCCGAGGATTCGGGGGGGGATACTTCTTCGTCCGCTGCGGCGGGATGCTTCGCAAGGTATCGTGCGTATTGCTTTTTGAAGACCGTCCGCCGGAACAGAAGGATGTTGAGGACGACGAAGCACACGCCGACGATGATACAGACGATGAGCGCCTCCAGGTTGCCTGCCGCCGCCCATGGCGCAAGGAACATGAGCGGGAAGCCGAACACGATGGCGGGAAGGCTCTGATAGACGAGGTTCTCGCTCGCGGGGGTGCGGTAGCTGCCGTCGATCTCGCGCAGCAGGATCATGCCCGTGCTCGCCGTTCCCGTGAGCATGCCGAAGAAGGCGAGGAACTGTTCGTGACGGTAGGAGGGGAAGAGCCGCTTACAGACGAAGTTGACATAGAACAGCGTGAGGAAGGTGCCCGCGATCGCAAGGAGGAGGAGCACCAGCCAGTAGTCGGCGAGCAGGGGCAGCTGAATGGCGGCGACGCCCGCGACGATCATGAGGTCGAACGCAAGTCCGCTGATGCGATCCATCATGTAGTTATTGACGATCTGCTTCTTGACGATGCCCTTTTTATAGAGGGCGTTGAGCAGCGCCTTCGCGGGGACGGTCAGCAGCACGCCGATGAGGAAGTTGAATCCGAACAGCGTGTCGGCGAGCGAGGGCAGGAGCGCGGAAAGTCCGTACATGATGCCGAAGGAGATGGCATACACGGCGAGTACGATGGCGACCTGCACGGTCATTTTGTCCATCGAGGAGACCGCGGGGATCTCGTTCTCGTCCTCGTAATCGGAGAGCTGCGAGCGGCGCGCGGTGGTGTCGATCTTGATCATGCCCCGCTTGCGCATGACGTTGATATAGATGACGCCCACGATGCACGCGACGAGGAAGCCGAGCGCGGCGATGGTGAGCCCGAAGTTGGAGCCGCCGACAAAGCCGTATTCGTTTTCATAGATCTTGCCGTAGTTGAGCGCCTGTCCCGTGCCCTGCCCGAAGCCGAAGGCGAGCAGGATGCCCGCCGCCGAGATCATGCCGGGCGTGGAGAGTACCCATACGGCGATGATGGTGATGATGAGGCCGGCAAACGCCTGGATGAGATAGCCGTTGACGGTGACAAGCCCCGAGTCGAAGATCTCGCCCGCGCGCTTCTTCGTGAATTTCTTCTTGGAATTGCGCATGCCCGAGGCGATGAACCCGATGCCCAGGCAGTGGTAGGTGATCATTTCCAGCACTTCCATGCCCGATTTTGCGCCCTCGACGCCCTCAACGTCGGGTTGCGGCGCGCCGTAGGCGGGCAGGTTGAAGAGGTAATCCCCAGCGCAGAAGTAGACGATGGTGGAGATGATGAGCAGGATGATCCCGCCCAGCACCGAGACGGGGATGAGCGTCTTCTGCAAAAAGGGGATAAAGTGCTTGAGGACGCTCGCCACGAGCATACTTGCGAGCAGCGTCGCAAAGATCATGATGAACGTCCAGATGTTTAGGTCGGCAAAACTCATGCGTGTTCCTCCGGAGATGAGATATGACCTGCGTCCTTTGCCGCCGCCCGTATTCCGTTGAATGCGTGAACATATTTGACGGCGCAAAAGCGCTCGTGTCCCTTGATCTGATAGATCTTGCCGCGGTAATAGAAGTTGAACTTCTTCTTGCCCACCGCCGCCATCGCGTCGATCTCGGCGAGCGGGAAGGTATAGCTGCCCTTTTCGCCCGTCACGGTGATCGCCTCGCGATCCATTGCGACGGCGTGACCGTCGAGAAAGATCTTGCGCTGCAGCTTGACGCTGTCGATGAATTGAATGCCCTCGTCAGAGAGCTTTTCGCCCGCAAGGACGCGCGGCACAAGCTCGGTCTGTTCCCACGCGTACCATTCGTAGATCTTGTGAAAACCCTTGACGGGCGGCTCGATGGTGAGCTGCTCGGTGTATTCCGCCCGCGTGCCGCACTTGGTACAGGCAAAGTGTGTGCCGTGCGAGGCGATCGTGCCGATGGAGCCGCAGACGGGGCACAGATAGAGGGCGCGCTCGATGAACTCCGCGCGCTTGCGGCTTTTGTAGCGTTCGCCCGAATCGGCGTCCACAACGTTGATGCCGTCGACGATGACCTTGTAAAGTTCTTCGACGGACATATCCTTGTATTCCTCGGGGTAGAGGATACGCCTGACACGTCCGACGTATTTTGTGCCGCGGCGCACGCTGTGCCCCCAGCGGGGGTCGGTGCCGTACCCGCCGCACAGGTTGAACAGCACGACGGGCACCTTTGCGGTCTTGACGAGCTTTGCGATGGCGTCCGGGATGGTCTCCCAGAGCCTGCCGCTGAAGGTGCGGTTCCCCTCGGGCGCGATGCCCACGGCGCCGCCCTCCTTCAGGACGCGCAGCGCGTTCTTGACGGCGGCGAGGTCGGTCATGGACTTGGACTTGGGGATGGGCGCCGCAAGATAGCGGATGAGGGGGGATACCCTGAGGTTGAGCAGATCGTCCGAACAGACGAAGTAGACGGGGAAGCGGAACGCCTTGGAGACAAAGAAGGGATCCATCGTCGCCTGATGATTGTGCAGGATGATGCAGGGGCCCTTTTTGATGGGCGCCTTTTCCGCCTTGTAGTGGTACTTGAGGCGCACGAATCCCGCCATCGCAAAGCGCAGGAAGGCAAACACGACGGCATGGCGCTTTTTCACCCATAGCTTCTTCTTTTTGGCTTTTTTCGGCTGGTTCTCTCTCATATCCGACCTCTTTTCGGCAAAACACTCTTTTTTATCATAGCAAAAAATGATACGGCTGTCAAGAAAGTGCAGAATTCCCTATGCCCGAAAAATGAAATTTTCACAAAAAAATCCCGCGCCTCGCCGCGGCTCGTCGCGGCTATCGCGGAACGCGGCAAGACGAAAAAAGGCTCCCTCTTTGAGGGAGCTGTCACGAAGTGACTGAGGGAGATGCTCGGAGCTGTCATGAAGTGACTGAGGGAGTTCGTCGCGGCAGGGTGGCAGAAAGGCTCCCTCTCTGAGGGAGCTGTCACGAAGTGACTGAGGGAGTTGCTCGGAGCTGGCGCGGAGCGCCTGAGGGAGTTATATCACAAAAATCTTTGCTGCGCAAATTTTTTTGCGAATGAAATAATGACGCGAGCAGGGTTCCCCTGCGCTGCGGGACTCAATTTGCAAATACTTTTGCTTACGGGGAAAAGGTGAATGCGGGCGCAATAAATCGTTAAGCCCCGAGGTGCGCCCGCAGAGGGAAAACGAGAAGGAGTCGCGCCGCAGGCGCTGTCCCTTCGGCGTTTTCCCTCAAACTCACGACATTTTTCCGCGCCTTTGCGCGGAAAAATGTGTGAATATTTAGAGTATGTTCTCCAACACCAGCCGATCGAAGGGCACTTCCTCCATGAAGTCGGAGGGGCGGAAGATGACGTGGTTGAATTTGGCGTAGTTAAAGATGCTCGTCTTCAAAAGGACGGGCGTGGGGACGTCGAGCGCGTCGCAGATGTCGGCGAGGTAGTGAAAGAACTCCGAATAGGTGAACTTCTCCTGCCGTTCATAGGTGGTCTGACGGATGATGTGTCCGTCCTTCAAAACTTTACCCCAGATGCGGAACATACCCCCATTATACGAAAGTTTTGCGAAAAAAGCAAATATAATTTGACTTGTGCGGCGCGCTCGGGTATAATAAATAAAACATCGGCAAGGAGGTGCGCGTATGAACAAACTGGAACGGGAGATCCTCGGCATCCTCGAGGAGGACAGCCGCGCGGACGCAAAGCAGATCGCAGTCATGCTGGGAGAGGCGGAGGAAACGGTCGCTGCCGCCGTTCACGCGATGGAAAAACGCGGCACCATCGTAAAATATACGGCGATCGCCAATCTCGACGAGGAAGAGGACGAGTGCGTCGAGGCGCTCATCGAGGTCAAGATCGCCCCCCGCAGCGGCTCCGGCTTTGACGGCATCGCCGAGGAGATCGCCGCGCACGATGAGGTCAAGACGCTCTATCTCATGAGCGGGGCGTACGATCTGCTCGTCATCGTGGAGGCAAATTCCATCAAATCGGTCTCGCGCTTCGTCTCGGAGTGCATCTCCACGTTCGACTGCGTGCTGTCCACCGCGACGCACTTTATTCTCAAAAAGTACAAAATCGAGGGAGCGCTCACGTCAAAACGCGACAAAACGGGGAGACTTCCCGTACAGGCATGAGGGATTTTCTCACCGGGCGCGCCAAAGCGCTCAAACCGAGCGGCATCCGCAAATACTTTGACATCGTCGAAACTCTCCCCGACGCCATCTCCCTCGGCGTGGGCGAACCCGACTTTGTCACCCCGTGGGAGATTCGCAGCGCGGGCATCCGTTCGCTGCAGAAGGGCTACACTTCCTATACGGGCAACCGCGGTCTCAAAGAGCTGCGCGAGCTGATCTCGCGCTATCTTGCCGAGCGCTTCTCCGTCGGCTATCCCGCCGATCGCATCATCGTGACGGTGGGGGCGAGCGAGGGCATCGACCTCGCGCTGCGCACCACCTGCGAGGCGGGGGAGGAAGTGCTCATCCCCGATCCCGCCTATGTCTCCTACGCGCCCATCGTGTCGCTGTGCGGGGGCGTGCCCGTGCCCGTGCGCTGCCGCGCCGGGGAGGGCTTTATCCTCACGCCCGAGGCGCTCGAAGAGGCGGTCTCGCCGCGCACCAAGGCGCTCATTCTCGCCTACCCCAATAACCCGACGGGCGGCATCATGACGCGGGAACAGCTCGAGCGCATCCTCCCCGTCATCGAACAATACGACCTGCTCGTCATCTCGGACGAAATTTACGCCGAACTCACCTACGGCGGGCGGCACTGCTCCGTCGCCTCCCTTCCCGGGATGGCGGAGCGCACCGTGCTCTTGTCGGGATTTTCCAAGGCATTCGCCATGACGGGCTGGCGCATCGGCTATGCGTGCGCGCCGGCGGCGGTGGATGCCGCCATGCTCAAGGTGCACCAGTACACCATGCTCTGCGCGCCGCGCGTCGCGCAGCACGCCGCCGTCGCGGCGCTCACGGGCGGCTTTGCGGACGGGTTCTCCGCCGTCGCAAAGATGCGTGCGGAGTACGACAAGCGCCGCCGTTTCCTCGTGGAGGCGTTCAACGGGATGGGGCTGACCTGTTTCGAACCGCGCGGAGCGTTCTATGTGTTCCCGAGCGTCGCCGCGACGGGGCTGACGGGCGAGCAGTTCGCCGAGCGGCTCCTCTATGAGGAACAGGTCGCCGTCGTGCCGGGCAGCGCCTTCGGCGAATGCGGTGCGAATCATGTGCGCTGTTCGTATGCGACGGGGATGGAGGAGCTGAAAGAGGCGGTCTTCCGCATCGGCCGGTTTGTGGAAAAAATCGGGAAAAATGCGTAAGAAAGGGCAAAGCAGTTGACAAATTTGCGAAAATAACATATAATATCGTACAAGTTGAAGCCCGTGATTTCCCCTGCGGAAGTCACGGGTCTTTCGGAGACTCCCGCAAAAACATCGGTTGCGGGGGTCAATTTTAGGTTTTTCGAGCACGCGCTCGAGACAAAGCGAGGGTTAGAAAAAATGGCAGAATTTCTCATGACACAGCAGGGGTACGAGGAAGCGGTCAAAAAGCTCGAATATCTTCGGAAGGTCAAGCGCGACGAGATCGTGCGCCGCATCGCCGAAGCGCGCAGCCACGGCGATCTGTCGGAAAATGCCGAATACGACGCTGCCCGCAACGAGCAGGCGGCGAACGAGCTTGCGATCGAGGAGCTTGACTTCCAGATCAAAAACGCAAGGATCGTCGAGGAGAGCGCGGACAATTCCGCCGTGCACTTCGGCTCCGTCGTGACCGTTCACGACATGGATTTCGACGAGGACGTCGTATATACCATCATGGGCACCACCGAGGCGGATCCCATGAAGAATATCATCTCCAACGAGTCCCCCGTCGGCGCGGCGCTCATGGGCAAAAAGGCGGGCGACGTCGTCACCGTCCAGGCGCCCAACGGCGAATATAAGCTGAAAGTTCTCAAGATCGACTGATGGATATGCAAGAAGACAAGATGCAGGAGGACGGGCTCATCGAACAGGCCCGCATCCGCCGCGAAAAACTCAAAAAGATCACCGAGGAGGGGCACGATCCCTACCTGAAGACCAAGTACGCCGTCACCGCCCGCTCGGGCGAGGTGAAGGGCGACTTTTCCGCGTGGGAAGGCAAGGAAGTCTCTGTCGCGGGGCGCCTCATCTCCCGCCGCATCATGGGCAAGGCGTCCTTCTCGCACCTCCGCGACGGCGAGGGCGACATCCAGATCTATGTCACCCGCCAGGACTTGGGCGAGGACGTGTATGCGGCATTCAAGAAGGACTTCGACATCGGCGACATCGGCGGCGTGCGCGGAACGGTCTTCAGGACGCAGACGGGGGAGGTGTCCGTCCACGTGACCCACCTCGAGATGCTCACCAAATCCCTGCTGCCGCTGCCCGAAAAGTACAACGGGCTGCAGAACATCGACATGAAGTACCGCCTCCGTCACGTCGATCTCATCATGAACGCCGACGTGCGCGAGACGTTCCGCCGTCGCGCGGCGATCATGCGCGAGATCAGGGCGTATCTGGACGGCAACGGGTACATGGAAGTGGAGACGCCCGTTTTGCTGACGCTGGAGATCGGCGCGGACGCGCGCCCCTTCAAGACGCACCACAACGCGCTCGACATCGATATGTATCTGCGCATCGAGACGGAGCTGTACTTGAAGCGCCTCATCGTCGGCGGGTACGAAAAGGTGTACGAAGTGGGCAGGATCTTCCGCAACGAGGGCATGGATTCCTCGCACAACCCCGAGTTCACCACCATCGAAATGTACCAGGCGTACGTCGATTACCGCTACATGATGGACTTCATCGAGGGGCTGTATCGGCACGTCGCCGAGAAGGTGTGCGGCACGCTGCAGGTGCCCTTCCGCGGCAACACGATCGACCTCTCCAAGTGGGAGGGCCTGACCATGACCGAAGCGGTGAAGAAATATTCGGGCGTCGACTTTGCCGCCATTGCCTCCGACGAGGAGGCGCGCGCCGCCGCAAAGGAGCACGGCGTGGAGCTCGAGGAGGGCAAGGACACGAAGGGGCACATCCTCTCCGCGTTCTTTGACGCGTTCGTCGAGGACAAGCTCATCCAGCCCACCTTTATCTATGACTACCCCGTGGAGATCAGCCCGCTCGCCAAGCGCAAGCCGGAGGATCCCTCGATGACCGAACGATTCGAATACTTTATCTGCGGCATGGAGATGGGCAACGCTTTCTCCGAGCTGAACGACCCCATCGATCAGCGCGCCCGCATGGAACAGCAGGCGGCGAAGAAGCGCGCCCAGGGCGCCAATGCCCAGGTGGACGAGGACTTTTTGAACGCCCTCGAGTACGGAATGCCGCCCACGGGGGGGCTGGGCATGGGCGTCGACCGCCTTGTCATGCTGCTCACCGACAGTGCGAGCATCCGCGACGTGCTGCTGTTCCCCACGATGAAACCCAAGAAGTAAACAGGTTCGGGCACGGAGTCTTTCCGTGCCTTTCCGGCTAATAAGGAGGGGCTTCTTTTGGACGCTCGTATCACCAAACAGAGACTCGGCAACCTCATTTCCTATGACTGGCTGAAGATGCTCGGCACCATCCTCGCGTTCGTGCTCGTGCTCGCGCTGCTCTTTACCATGACGGCGACCCGTCCGCGCAGGGAGCAGGAGTTCTACGTCTATGCACACACCGATCTGCAGGCGGGGACGTCGTTCGGCGACCTCGGCGACACGCTGCTCGACCGCGGCGTCTTTTCCTATGACATCCTCACCGTGACGGCGGAGAGTTTTTCGGGGAACAGCTATGCCGACGCCGTCTTTCAGGCGCGCCGCGCCGCCGGGCAGGGAACGGTCACGTTCCTGACGGACAACACCACCTACGAGACGGACGAGGCGGGCAACATCGTCTATGACGAGCAGGGTGAGCCGAAGATCGCGAGCTATTCCGAACTGTACAATATGGCGGGCGGCAACGCCGTCCGTGCCGACTCCCTCTCGGCGGGCGCCATATACGATACCGCGTACTACCTGCAGCGGTGCGAGACCTATCTTACCGGCTTCTTCGGCGACGACTGGCAGACGAGCGACGAAGTCGACGGGCAGACGACGCCCGAGCAGTCGTTCGAGCGCAACCGCAAGGACAAGCGCTTCCGTTCGGAGGAGGCGCGCGCGGAGGGCATCGCGCTCGAGCGCGAGCGCATCCTCAAGCTGCGCGAGGACTATCTCTTCGTGCAGGCGGCGTTTGCGGACGGCACGCTCTCGCACACGGTATACACCTATGAGAGCGAAAACGGCGAGACGTCCACGCAGTCCATCGGCATCAACGTGGGCGGGCTGAACAAACTCAAGGATCTCGTCTACTATACGGACGATGCGGGCAACCGCACGACGGCGAACGTCAACCTCGCCATTCTCTACAACAGCAGCCTGGAGGACAGTCAGCTGCTCTTTGAGACGGTCTCCTTCCTGCGCTATCTCGTCGAGACGTACCGCTGATGCGCTGCCACATCCTCGGGATGCTGCGCGGGCAGCGGCGGCACCTGTCCTTTCATACGCCCGGGCACAAGCGCGCGGGCATGGATATCACCGAACTCTCCTATTCGGACGATCTGTCCGACCCGACGGGCGTCATCGCCCGCGCGCAGGAGGACGCCGCGCGCATCCTCGGCGCCGCGCGGAGTTTTTTTCTGACGGACGGCTCGACGTGCGGCGTCTATGCCATGCTCTTTGCCCTGCGCAGACGGGGATGCGTGCGCATTTGCGTGCCGACGTATGCGCATAAAAGCGTCTTTCACGCCTGTGAAGCGCTGGGGCTTACGCCCGTCCTGCTGCCGCAGGAGACGCGGGCGGGCATCCCCTGCCAGCCGACGGAGCAGGCGATCGCGGAGGGGATGGGGGGCGCGGATGCGCTGCTGCTCACCTCTCCCGACTACTACGGATTTTTCCCGCCGCTCGCCGCGGCGCAGGCGCTCTGCCGCGCGCAGGGCAAACCGCTCGCCGTCGACGGCGCGCACGGCTCGCACCTGCATTTCACCTCCCTCTACGCGGGCAGGTTCGCCGATCTCTGGGTGGACGGCGTGCATAAGTCGCTCCCCGCGCTCACGCAGGGGGCGGTCGTGTCGGCAAACGCCGCCTGGGCGGACGCCCTCGCGGAGGGGGCGGAGTTCTTCCGCACCTCCTCGCCCTCCTATCCCATCCTCGCATCGGTGGAGTACGCGGTCAAGTATCCGCGCAACGTGCGCGTCGAACGCGCGGCGGCATGGGCAAAGCGGGAGACGGGGGCGCTGGAAAACGACGACTGGACAAAGCTCGTCGTCCCCTTCGGGGCGTATGCGGACGGGGCGCAGGCGGCGCTCGAGCGGTGCGGCGTCTATCCCGAGTTCAACGACGGGAACTACCTCATGTTCTACCTCTCGCCCGCGACGACGGCGGGGGCGGTAAAAAAACTCGTGCGCCTTCTGCGGCGCCTCCCGCGCGCCGCCGTGCAGGACGCCCGGCCCGTCACGGGCATGCCCCGGGGGAAGGTGGTCACGGTGCCGCCGGAAGAGGCGGCGGGCATGGTATGCGCCCGCGCCTGCGGCATGGTGCCGCCCTGCATCCCGCTCATCGCGGCGGGGGAGGTGGTCACGCGGGAGAAGGCGGAGCGCCTCGCGCGCGCCCGCCACACATTCGGGCTGACGGACGGCAGGATCGCCGTCTACCGGGAGGAGTCATGAAAGAACTGTTTCGCTCGACGCAGGCATACCGTGCCTTTTCCGACGGGGCGGCGCGCGGGGACGCGGCGCACTTCACCCTCATGGTCTTCCCCGACGCCGTGTATCTGCGCGCTTTCCTGAAGGAGTGCGCCAAGGCGTTCTTCGGGGCGGCGGACGGCTCGCGGGAGGCGCGCCTCATCGACGCGGAGAGTTATTCGGACTGCCTCTTTTATCCCGCGGCGGGGGGAAAACTCTCCGCCGAGCTTGCGGGTGACATCCTCGACGAGAGCGTGCTGCGCCCCGTCGAGGGGGAGAAAAAGCTCTTCGTCCTCGACGCCTTCCACACCGTCACCCCCCTCGTGCAGAACAAGCTCTTAAAGCTCCTCGAGGAACCGCCGCGGGGCGTGTATTTCCTCGCGGGGGCGACCGCCGAACACGCGGTGCTCTCCACCGTGCTCTCGCGCGCCAACGTGCGGCGGGTGCCGCCCTTTGCGACGGAGCAGATCGAAGGGGCGCTCCGGCGGATGCACCCGGGCGCCGCGGGAACGGCAGCGGCGGCCGCCGCGTGCGGCGGAGAGCTGTCCTTTGCCGAGGAACTGCTCGCGGGCGGCGGCGAAGATTTCCGCCTCGCCGAAACCTTTCTCACCGCGCGCGATCGCGTCGCGGTGTGCCGCAAGGCGGGCGAACGCGCCAGGGCGTTTTTCGCGGCGGTGCGGCTCGTCCTGCACGACGCGATCATGCTGAAGGTGCCGGGGCAGGAGCATTCGCTCTATCTCCCGCCCGACGAGGTGCGCCCCGTCGCGGAGCGCTACTCTCTCGCCGTCCTCGCGCAGGCGACCGAATATGCGCTCGACGCGGAGCGGGAGATCCAATTCAATGCAAACGGCGCACAGGCGGCGCTCACGCTCGCCCTGCGCATCGATAAGGAGAACGAGATATGGCACAAGTTGTCGTTGTAAAATTCAGAAAGGGTTGCAAACCCTATTATTTCGGCGCGGGCGGCCTTACGCTCGAAAAAAATCAGGGCGTCATCGTGGAGACGGCGCGCGGGCCGGAGTACGCCATCGTCGTCGACCCGCAGCGCGAAGTGCCCGACGAGGAGGTCGTGCAGCCGCTCAAGGCCGTCATCCGCGCGGCGACCGACCGCGACATGGCGACGCTCGCCGAACATGACGCCCGCCGCGGCGAGGCGATGAAGATCTGCAAGGAGAAGATCGCCGCGCGCGGCCTTCCCATGAAGCTCATCGACTGCGAGTTCACCTTCGACGGCTCCAAGGTGGTGTTCACCTTCACGTCGGAGGGGCGCGTCGATTTCCGCGAGCTCGTGCGCGATCTGGCGAGCGTGTTCCATCTGCGCATCGAACTGCGGCAGGTGGGCATCCGCGACGAAGCGCGCATCCTGGGCGGCATCGCGCCCTGCGGCAGAGAGGTCTGCTGCGCGGGCTGTATGCCCGACTTCAAGAAGGTCAGCATCAAGATGGCGAAAAACCAGGGGCTCTCCCTCAATCCCGGCAAGATCAGCGGGCTGTGCGGCAGGCTGATGTGCTGCCTCTCCTACGAGGATGAGTATTACGCCTCGGTGTGCAAACAGGTGCCCAAGCTCGGCGCAAGCGTCTCCACGCCCGAGGGCAGGGGCAGCGTCGTCTCCGTCAATATGCTCAAGATGGAGGTGCGCGTCAAGATCGAAAAGGACGGCGTGTTCGTCTACCGCGACTTTTCCGCCGACCAGGTGCATCGCGGCGGCGAGCCTGCCGAGGCGCCCGAGCAGAAGGAGAGTGCGCAGCCGGAGGAGGAACTCTCCGCCGCGGCGGCGCCCGCCGTGCTGCATTCCGCGGGCGAAAAGCGGGGCGGGCAGAAGGGCGAACAGCGGCAGCACCGCGACAAGGGGCGCGGCGCGCCCGACAAGGGACGCGACCGGAACGCACAACAGGGCGGAAAGAATGCGGGCGGCCGTCCCCGCCGCGACCGCCGCGAGAACGGCGCCCCGCGCGAAAATAAGGGCGCTCCCCGCCCCGATCCCGAGAAAAAATCCTGAAAAGTCGGAGGCAATTCGGGCAAAAGACTTTACGCGGGCGCAAAGTTGTGATATAATAGGAATAAGATTTATATACGGAGGTTATCGCAATGGCTCACGTGATTTCGGATGAATGCATCTCCTGCGGCGCTTGCGCAGAAACCTGCCCCGTCAGTGCCATCGCTCCCGGCGACTCCAAGTACGTCGTCGATCCCGATGCGTGCATCGACTGCGGCGCCTGCGAAGACGGCTGCCCCGTCGGCGCGATCAAGGCGGAGTAACCAGGACTCAAAAATGCCCGAGCGTCTGCTCGGGCATTTTTTATCGGAGGACGTCATGCAGACAGACCGTGTCGGCGAATATGTGATCCTGCAAGAGGAAGGGCTGTACCGCTTCACGTCGGACGCGGTGCTTCTGGCGCGCTTTCTCAAGGCAAAGCGCGGCGAGCGCGTCGCGGATTTCTGCTCGGGAAGCGGCATCGTGGGGCTGCACTTTTTTGCGGAGAACGAGGGCGTGGAACACGTCACGCTCTTCGAGATGCAGCCCGAGCTTGCGGCGCTCAGCGCGCGCACCGTCGCGCTCAACCGCCTTGAAGGGCGTTTCACGGTGGAAAATATGCGCGTGCAGGACATCCCCGCAAAGTACGTCGAGGCATTTTCGCTCATTTTGTGCAATCCGCCCTACGAACGGGGCGGCTTTCCGAACGCCGACGAGAAGAAGGCGCTCTGCCGCATGGAACTCTCCCTGACGCTCGACGAGCTGTGTGCGGCGGCGGCGAGGTGCCTGAAGTTCGGCGGCAGATTTGCCCTCATCCACCGCGCCGACCGCCTCGCCGAGGTCGTCTGGACGCTGCACGCGCACGCGCTCGAGGTCAAAAAAATCGCACCCGTTGCGGGCAAAACGGGCGCAAAGCCGTATGCCGTGCTCGTCGCGGCGGTCAAGGGCGGCAGGCCCGGGTGCGAACTTTTGCCCGCCCTTTCCAACGAGAGGAACAACGTATGATCAGTTTTGTCGCAACGCCCATCGGAAACTTAAAAGACATCACGCTGCGCGCGCTCGACGCGCTGCGCGAGGCGGACGCCGTCTTCTGCGAGGACACCCGCCGCACGCTGGGGCTGCTCAACGCCTACGAGATCAGAAAGCCGCTCTACTCCTGCCACAAGTTCAACGAGCGGGAGGCGGCGCAGCACATCCTTGCCCTCTCGCGGGAGGGGAAGAACGTGTGCATCGTCTCGGACGCGGGCATGCCCGTCGTCTCCGACCCGGGGCGGGAGGTGTGCCGCATTCTGAAGGAGGCAGGGGAGCCGTACACCGTGCTCCCCGGGGCGAACGCCGCACTCTGCGCGCTCGTCCTGTCCGCATTTGACGCGCAGCGTTTCACGTTTATCGGGTTTTTGCCCGAAAAAAAGGCGGAGCGCCGCGCCCTTCTGGAGCGCTATCGCGCCGCGCAGGAGACATTGCTCTTTCACAGCGCGCCGCAGGATGTGGACGCCTATGTCGCCGCCATGTACGAGGTGTTCGGCGACCGCCGCGCCTGTGCCGTGCGCGAGATCACCAAGCTGCACGAGGAGAGCATCCCCTTCACCCTTTCCGAGGGGCTTGCGGGGGAGAAGCGCGGGGAGTACGTCCTCGTCGTCGAGGGCGCCGCGCCTGCGCAAAATCCCTTGAACGCACTCTCCGTTCCCGAACACGTCGCCGTCTATCTCGCGCAGGGGATGGAGAAAAAGGAGGCATACAAGCGCGTCGCCCGCGAGCGGGGCATCTCCAAGAGCGACGTGTACCGCGAGGCGGTGCGTGCGGACGGCGCGGACGATTGAGCGCCGCCCGCAACGATTTCCCATCGGGCGTCTGCGCCCGATGGGAAATGTCGTATTTTGTGAAAAATAAACGAAGAAAAGACTTGTCATTCCTGCGGGAAGGGAGTATAATTGAGCTATGCTTACCGAGGCATTTCCACAACTCGAACGAACGTGCGCCGTGCAGGCACTGCGCGCTTTTCTGCGGTCGGGCTGGTTCGCAGCGCTTGCCGTCCTTCTCATGGCGTGCTCCGAGCTGTTCGGCCTGGAGATCCCCGTCATCTATCTCTATCTCGCGTTCGGCCTGCTCATCGCGCTGGTGTGCGACGATATGCTCCCCATCCTGCCGATGGTCGCCTGCGGGTATATGCTCTTTTCGGCGAAGAACAACGTCGGAAAGTTCCCCGATTCCCTCTTCGGCAGTCCCGAGGGGCAGCTCGCGCTCTTCTTTGCGGTCGCGCTCGTCGTCGTCATCCTCGTCGGCAGACTTGTCTCCATGCTCATGGAGCGGGGAAAGCGCGGCGTGCCCAAGCTCCTCTGGGGCTACGTCGCCCTCGGCGCCGCCTATCTTCTGAGCGGGCTGTTTTCGCCCTACTACGACGGGCGGACGGTGCTGATGGGGTTTGTGCAGATCGCGTCGCTGTGCGGATTTTATTTCTACTTCTATTATACCGTGCGCTGGGACAACGTGCCGAAGGGGTACGCCCTCAAGATCGTCATGCTGGTCGGCGTCGGACTGCTCGCGCAGATCGCGGGGATGTACTTTAACCCCGGCGTGATCACGCCGGACGGCAGCATCCACCGCGGCGAACTGTATACGGGCTGGGGCATCTACAACAACGTCGGCTGCATGATGGCGATGTGCATGCCCGCCCCCGTCTGGTTCGCGCTGAAAAAGAAAAACGGCTGGGCGTTCACCATTTTGTGTACGCTGTTCTATCTCGGCACGCTGCTCACGCAGAGCCGCGGCGCCATGCTCTTCGGCTCCGTCGTCTACCTCGCGTGCGTCGTCGTCACGCTGGTCGGCGCCCGCAAGGGGGAGAAGTGGCAGCACGTCATCGTCTATGCCGCCTTCCTCGCGGCGCTCGCGGCGGCGGCGATCGTTCTGCGCGACGAGGTCGCCGATCTGTTTGCCTCCGTCATCTCGCAGGGGTTCAACGATTCCGCGCGCTTCGATACCTGGCGCGCCTGCTGGAAGCGCTTCCTCGAATACCCCGTCTGCGGCGTGGGCTTTTACCGCACGCCGGGCACCGTCATGACGGAGAACGGGATGTTCACCGAATTTTCCGACGGCACGCCCGACGGAATGTTTCTCCCGCTGCGCTCGCACAACACCTTCTTCCAGCTCATCGCGACGGGCGGAGCGGTGGCGCTCATCGCCTATCTGTTCCACCGCGTGCAGACGCTCGTGCTGTGCCTGCGCCGTCCGACGGCGGAAAAGATCGTGGCGCTGCTCTGCATCTCGGCACTGCTGCTCACCAGCCTCACCGACTGCCATATGTTCAACATGGGGCCGGGGCTGCTCTATTCTATTCTGCTCGTCTTTGCGGAAAAGGCGAAGCGCGCGCCTCAGGCCGACCGGTAATACGATCTGCGCCGCCCCGTCGGGGGCGGCGCGTTTTTTTGGAAAAACAGTAACTCCCCGAGACGTGCGTCTCGGGGAGTTACTATATGATAAGGGGGAAAAATGATGAGCTGGTTCAAGTCGTCCGCGAGGGGCTTCCTCGCTTCTGACACCCATATTATAACCGCCCTTGCGCGAAAAGTAAAACATTTCGTCGAAAAATTTTCAAAAATTATCATTTTGTGAATTTTGAGCAATCGTCAGAAAATTCTATCAGATTACGGGCAAAATTTTTTTGCAACGCACAAATCGCGCCTTTTTACAGGATGCGGCACAAAAAACACCCCAAAATCAGGCTGAAAAAATTTGCGGCGAGCGAAATGACGATGGGTTTCGCAAGATTTTTTTTGCTGCCCGCAAAATAGACGGCGGAGATGAAAAACACCGTTTCGCTCGATCCGAACGCCACGCACGCGCACCGCCCGATGTAGCTGTCCGCACCGAATTCGGCGAGCAGCTCGGTGAGCAGCGCCGTCGACCCGCTCCCCGAGAAGGGTTTGAGCAGCACGAGCTTTCCGATCTCGGGCGGGATGCCGAGGAAGGAAAAGACGGGCGAGAGCGCCTGCGTGAGGAAGGCGGACAGCCCGCTCTGTTCAAACAGCTCGGAGAGGATGAGCACGGCGGCGAGATAGGGGAAGAGGGATAAAACGAGGGGCACGGCGCCCTTGACGCCCTTCGTGAAGCAGTCGTACAGTTTCACCCGCCGCGCGAGCGCAAATAAAAAGAGGGCGAGGAAGAGGGCGGGCAAAAGGAGGGCGGTCATGTGCGGCGGCGGAAAAGGAAGAGGAGCGCCGCGCCGAGGACGGTGGAGACAAGGCTCGCAAGCAGGGTGGGCAGCACGATGTCGGCGGGGGAGGCGGAGCCTGCCGCGGCACGCAGCGCGATGGCGGTCGCGGGCAGAAGCTGCAGGCTCGTCGCGTTGAGCACGAAGAGCATCTCGGCGGCGAAGTCCTGCCCGGTCTCAAGAAATTTTTTGGTCGCCGCAATGCCGAGCGGCGTGGGCGCGCCGGGAAGCCCCAGGAGGTTGGCGGCGATGTTCTGACAGGCGAGGGAGAGCGCGGCGCGGTCGTTCGTACGAAAGAGCCGCCGCGCGGCGGGATAGAGACGGGCGGCGAGTTTGTCCGCAAGCCCCGTCGCCTTCAGCACCTCAAAAAAGCCCAGCCACACGCAGTAGGAGGCGAGCAGGGAGAGGGAGAGGACGGCTGCCTTTTCCCCGCCCGCGAGCATGGCGGGCAGGAATCCTTCGGGGTCTCGGAACAAAAATATGAGCGCCGCACCCGAAAAGAGGACGGCAAAGATGACGTTCATGGGATAGTATATGAGGACAAGCGGGGGAATATCCCCCTTTTCCCGCCGGGCGCGGGATGGAGCAGGCACGTCAAAATGAGTTTACAAGCGGCGGAAAATGGAGTATAATAACTGCGAAACAACTTTTCAGAGGGAACAGGCATGAAAAAAACCTGCTATGTGACGACGGCGATCGCCTACACTTCGGGCAAGCCGCACATCGGAAACACCTACGAGGCGATCCTGACGGACGCCATCGTGCGCTTCAAAAAACTGCAGGGCTATGACGTCCGCTTCCAGACGGGCACGGACGAGCACGGGCAGAAGATCGAGGAGAAGGCGAAGGCGGCATCCGTCACGCCCAAGGCGTACGTCGACAAAGTCGCCGGCGTCATCAAGACCATCTGGGACGGCATGAACGTCAGGTACGACCGCTTTATCCGCACGACGGACAAGGATCACGTCCGCACGGTGCAGAAGATCTTCCGCAGGTTCTACGAGCAGGGCGACATCTACAAGGGGGAATACGAGGGCTGGTACTGCACCCCCTGCGAGAGCTTCTGGACGGAGAGCCAGCTCGTCGACGGCAAGTGCCCCGACTGCGGCAGGGAAGTCCGCCGTGCCAAGGAGGAGGCATACTTCTTTAAGATGAGCAAGTATGCCGACCGCCTCATCGCACACATCGAGAGCCACCCCGACTTCATCCGCCCCGTCTCGCGCAAGAACGAGATGATGAACAACTTTTTAAAGAAGGGCCTGCAGGATCTGTGCGTGTCGCGCACATCCTTCAAGTGGGGCATCCCCGTCGATTTCGACGAGAAGCACGTCGTCTACGTCTGGCTGGACGCGCTCACCAACTACATCTCGGGGCTCGGCTACGACCCCGACGGCGAGAGCGGTGCGCTCTATGAGACCTATTGGAAGAACGCCGAGACGCTGCACGTCATCGGCAAGGACATCGCGCGCTTCCACACCATCTACTGGCCCATCTTTCTGATGGCGCTCGGCGAGCCGCTGCCCGATCACGTCTTTGCCCACCCCTGGCTTTTGCAGGGGGGCGAGAAGATGAGCAAGTCGCGCGGCAACGTCATCTATGCCGACGACCTCGCCTCGGTGTTCGGCGTGGACGCCGTCCGCTACTTCGTCCTCCACGAGATGCCCTACGAGGGGGACGGCACCATCACCTGGGAGCTGGTGTGCGAGCGCGTCAATTCCGACCTCGCCAATACGCTCGGCAACCTCGTGCGCCGCACGCTCGCCATGACGAGAAAGTATTTCGACGGCGTGACCGCGGATATGGGGGTGTCGGATGCGGTGGACGACGACCTCAAAGCCGTCGTCACGGGGGCGCGCGCCAAAGTGGAGGCGTGCATGAACGATTTCCGCATCGCCGACGCGCTCAACGAACTCTTCGTCATCTTCCGCCGCGCCAACAAGTATATCGACGAGACCATGCCGTGGGCGCTCGGCAAGGACGAGGCGCAGCGCGGCCGCCTCGCGACCGTTCTCTACAACCTCACCGAGAGTATTCTGACGGGCGCAAGCCTGCTCGCGCCCTTCCTCCCCGCCACGGCGGAAAAGATCGCCGCTTACCTGAACGCGCCCTTAAAGACGCTCGCGGCGTGCGACACGTTCGGCGCATATCCCTCCGGGAACGCCATCGCCGAGACGGACGAGGCGCTGTTCGCGCGCTTCGACTGGAAGGAAGTCGCCCCCAAGGTGGAGGCGATCCGCGCGGCGCAGAAGGCGGAGTACGAGCGCGAGAACGCGCCCGCACAGCCGGAGCCGCAGGCGGAGCAGATCACCATCGACGACTTCGCAAAGGTACAGCTCAAGGTGGGCGAGGTCATCGCCTGCGAGCGCGTTCCCAAGTCCAAGAAGCTGCTCCATGAGACCATCCGCGTGGGCGACGAGGTGCGCTCGGTCGTCTCGGGCATCGCCCAGTGGTACACGCCCGAGGAGATGGTCGGCAAGAAGGTGGTGCTCGTCACCAATCTGAAGCCCGTCAAGCTCTGCGGCGTGCTCTCCGAGGGCATGGTGCTCTGCGCGGAGGACGAGAAGGGGGATCTCTCCCTGCTCTCCCCCGAAAAGGAGATGCCCGCGGGAGCGTCCATCCGATGAGCTTCCTCGACGTGCACGCCCATTTCGCGGAGGAGGGGTACGATATCCCCGCCGAATGGCAGAAGATCGGGGCGGCGGGCGTTGCGCGCGTCATCCTCGCGGGAGACACCCTCGCCCACAGCCGGATGCACCGCGATCTGAGCGCGCAGTATGAGGGGATGTACTTCACCGCGGGCGTACACCCGTCCGAGGCGGCGGCGTTCGACGAAGGGACGCTCGCCGGGATCGAGGAGCTGCTCTCCTCTCCCAAGTGCGTCGCGGTGGGGGAAGTGGGGCTCGATTATCACTGGGACGTCCCCGACAAACGCGTGCAGCAGGCAGTCTTTTCCCGCCAGCTCGAGCTTGCGCACAAGTACCGCCTGCCCGTGCAGATCCACTCGCGCGACTGCTTTGCCGATATGTTCGCCATGCTGCGCGAGCGGCGGGAGCTGCTTTCGGACGGATTTCTGATGCACTGCTACTCGCACGGCGCCGCCAATCTCGATGCGTTCGCCGCGCTCGGGGGGTACTTCTCCTTCGGCGGCGTCGCCTGTTTCAAAATGCCAGAAACGTCTGGGAGAGCGTGTGCGCCTGCCCCGCGGAGCGCATCCTCTCGGAGACGGACAGCCCCTATCTCTCCCCCGTGCGCGGGGAGAAGAACACGCCCGCGAACATTCCCGTCATCGTCGCCCGCCTCGCACAGCTGCGGGGAGAGGAGACGGAGGCGCTCGCGGCGCAGATCATGCAAAACGCAAAAACACTCTTTGCAAAGCTGGGATAAGATTATGGATACTTACGTCTATCGGATCGGAAAAAATCTCTACGTCAACCTCACCAACCGCTGCTCCAACCGCTGTACCTTCTGCGTCAGGAACGGCAAGGACACCTTCGAGGGGTATCACCTCTGGCTCAAGGACGGCGAACCCTCCGCGCGGCAGGTGGAGGAGGCGCTCGGCAGCTGCGACTGCGACGAGGTCGTCTTCTGCGGCTTCGGCGAGCCGACCTACCGCCTTGCGACCATGCTCGAGGTGTGCGACTATGTACACCTGCTCGGCAAAAAGACCCGCCTCAACACCAACGGGCACGGCAGCATCATCAACGAACGCGACATCGCCCCCGAGCTTGTCGGAAAACTGGACGGTATCAACATTTCCCTCAATGCGTCCAACGCAAAACTGTACGAAAAGCTCTGCCGCCCCCTCTATCCCGACATGGCGTTCGACTCCATGCTCTTCTTTGCGCAGGCGTGCCGCGAGAACGGGCTCAACTGCTGGTTCTCCGTCGTCGACTGCATCGGCGAGCCGGAGGTGGAGGCGTGCCGCGCCGTCGCGGAGCGCGTCGGCATCCCGCTGCGCGTGCGCCCCATGATCGGATAAACGAGCGAGAGAGCCGACAATGCGTCGGCTCCCTTTGTTCTTTTGTGAGGAGGGCCGTTCCCTCCCCATTAGG
>CALVWN010000047.1 GCA_944367415.1 uncultured Clostridia bacterium
GGGGCAAAGAAATTTGCCTCCGATATTTTCATGGTGTGTATTCATTGATTTTTGCGGTGCAATTTGATATTATATAGGCAATATAAAGACTGATGCGTGTAGCCTTTTCGTTCACAAATCACATAAAGGGTTGAAAATAGGCAAAAAATGCTTGTTTTCAGCCCTTTTTTTGCATTTTTGGAGGTTTATTTGCCATTATGTTTTCAATTTGGGGGCAAAATTGGGGGCAAATCATAGGAAGATAATTGCCGTTACGGCCAAGCCTGTCCTGACTTTGTTTTCAAATTCGTCTCTATGACCGAGCGATTTCCCCAATAAAAAATAAAGCGGGAGGAAGAGTGCCTCCTGTATGACTTCATAGCATAAATTAACCCATTGCAATTGGCTTGCGATATTGATGCCGCTATCAGACGGCATATCGCCGAGGAAGAATATTCTGACAGTTTGGTAAACTGTCGGCAAGAGCATTGTAATAAAAATTGCAAACCAAAGTCGATAGTTTACTGTCTTTAATGCTCTGATGATTTTCATGATTCGGTTTTCTCCGCAATGATATTCTTTTTTGCATGATTTGAAATCTTAAAACAAATATGTAATAAATTCCCATATATTATAGCACAAAATTAAGGGATGAAGCAATTTGTTGTAATCTGAATTGAGCATAAAAATATTTTGCGGAATTTTTTCCGAACCCCTTGACAGGGCGGGCGGTGTGTGATATATTTAATACAGATAATACATACAGATAATACAGAATAATCGGAATAACCGGACAAGGAAGGCGAGACGAGGATGGAAGTGCGCTTGCGCGGCAGAAAAAACGTATTTGAAGAGATCGCGTCGGAATACGAGCGGCTCATCCGTCTCGGGGCGCTGGGAGAGGGAGAGAAACTCCCCAGCGTGCGCGCGCTCGCGATGCAGCTCGGCGTCAACCCCAACACGGTGGAACGCGCCTATATGCTCCTGGAAAAGAAGGGGCTGATCACGATGCTGCCCAAGAAGGGCGCGTTCGTGCGGGGCGGCAGGGGGTCGGCGCTCGAGGAGGAGGCGCGCAGCCATGTCGCCGCGCTCAAGGAAGCGGGCGTGACCAGGGATCAGCTGCTTGCCGTGGTGCAGGAGATCTACGGCGAAGGAGAGGAAAATGATTGAGCTTTGCAGTCTTTGTAAGTCGTACGGGGAGAAGCGGGTGCTCGATCGGGTGGATCTGACCATCCCGGACGGCGCGCTCTTCGGGCTGGTCGGCATCAACGGTGCGGGGAAATCGACGCTTCTGCGCCTCATTGCCGACGTGCTGCGCCCCGACAGCGGCGACGTTCTCGTCGACGGCGAATCGGTGCGCGGGAACGAGCGCGTCAAGCGCGGTATCTTCTTTCTGCCCGACGATCCCTTCTATGCGACGGGCACGACGGTGGGGCGGCTCGCCGAAATGTACCGCTGTTTTTATCCCTTTGACACGGAGACGTTTGACAAGTACCGCGAGGTCTTTCAGGTGCAGACAAAGACGCCCATCCGCAATTTTTCCAAGGGGATGAAGCGTCAGGCGTTCGTGACGCTCGCGCTCGCGTGCCGGCCGCGCTATCTGCTGCTGGACGAGGCGTTCGACGGGCTTGACCCGCTTGCCCGCCTCGAACTAAAGCGCGGGCTGATCGAGCTGGGGGAGGAGACGGGCTGCACGACGGTCATCTCCAGCCATTCGCTGCGCGAATTGGAGGATATCTGTTCGGGGTACGCCCTTCTGGACGGCGGAACGGTCGCCGACGCGGGGGATCTGGGCAATGCGCTCGAGCACATCCACAAATTTCAGATCGCCCTCGACCGGCCCGTTGTGCGGGAGGAACTTCCCGTGGAGTGCCTCTCCTTTGAGGGAACGGGGCGGGTCGCAAAGTTCATCGTGCGCGGCGACCGCGACGAGATCGTGGCGCAGCTCGAGGCGCTCTCGCCCATTCTGTTGGAGGAACTGCCCGTCGACTTTGAAGAATTGTTCCTGTGCGAAGTGCGCAGCAGGGGGTATCTGAAATGAAAAAGACGCTTGTCTATGAATTGCGGCGCAATATTCTGCCGCTTGCCGTCTTCTGCGTATGCGCCCTGCTTGTCTCCGTATTCTTTGTCTTTACGACCAATCTCTCCTACACCTATCGGCCTTATGATACGGGCGAAGAGGTGCTGGAGCTGAGCAATTCCTGCATCAGCGTATTCACGGCGATCTTGTGCGTGCTGTGCGCCGTTGTGCCGGTCATGCAGTTTTCCTACCGCATGAAGCAGCGCAGCGCCGATCTGTGGTACGCGCTGCCCATCACGCGCAAAAAGCTCGTCCTCACGCGCCTCGTGGGGGGATTCGTGCTCGTGTTCGTGCCCTATACGCTCGCCTATTGGCTGGGCGTCGCCTGCATCGCCATGCGGGAACCGCACTTTGCGTTCTGGGCATACGCCGCCTTCTATGCGATCTCCCTTCCGCTCGGCGCCATCATCTTCGGGACGAATGCCTTTCTCTTCACCCGCGGCAACACCGTTGCCGACGGCATCGTGTTCGTCGTCCTCTGGTCGGTGCTTCTGCCCTGCATCATGACGGTCTGCTTTATGTGGGTAAACGTACCGCGGCAGCCCTTCGGCGGCTTGGGGGCCTCCAATTACTACAACGGCTTCAACGGGTTCGACATGGCGGGTTTTCTCTTCCCGTACAGCCCCGTCGCCTATACGGCAGGCTACTTCGAGTCGTTTGCCGAGCGGGAGCCGTCGTCCGATCTCTCGCTGTTCAGCCTTTGCTTTATCGTTCCGCTCGCCGTCATCGAGGGAGCGGGGGCGTACGCCGGTCTCTTCGTCTGCGCCGACCGCGACAAGTCGGAAAATGCCGAGCAGATCTCCGCGTCGTGGATGGGGTACCGCGTGCTCGCGCCCGTCTATGCCTTCCTTCTGCTCGCCTCCGTCGGCTCGGTCTTCGACGGCTCTGTCATTGCGGGGGTGCTGCTCGCTATTGCGGGGATCGCGCTCTTCTTTGCCTACCGGCGCTCCTTCCGCCTGAAGGCGTGCGATCTCATCAGCTACGCAGCGGCGGTCGTTTTGGGCATTGCAGTCGCCATCGTGCTCATGAGTACATAATTTCGTTCACTTTTTTTCAAACCGCCATTGACAAACCGCTCTTTCTCTGCTATCATTTGGGTAGATCGGGGAGATCCCCGAAAAAAGGATAAGGGGTGTTTTATGAAACGGATCAGAGTGATTCAGTACGGCTGCGGCAAGATGAGCAAGTATATCTTGCGCTATCTGCACGAGAAGGGCGCGGAGATCGTCGGCGCGATCGACGTCAATCCCGACATTCTCGGCATGGACGTGGGGGATTACGCGGAGCTGGGCGTCAAGACGGGCGTCAGGATCTCGGACGACGCCGACAAGGTGCTCGACGAGTGCGATGCAGACGTCGCCATCGTCACGCTGTTCAGCTTTATGAGCGACATCTATGAGGCGGTCGAGAAGTGCGTCCTGCGCGGCGTCAATGTGCTGACGACGTGCGAGGAAGCCATCTATCCCTGGACGACGTCTGCGTCGCTCGCCAACAAGCTGGATGCGCTCGCCAAAGAGCACAACTGCACGGTGACGGGCAGCGGGATGCAGGATATCTTCTGGATCAACATGGTCGCGGTGGTCGCGGGCGGCTGCGCCTCCATTCAGAAGATCAAGGGCGCGTACAGCTACAACGTCGAGGATTACGGCCTCGCGCTCGCCAAGGCGCACGGATGCGATCTGACGGTGGAGGAGTTTGAAAAGACGCTCGCTCATCCGACGGAGGTCGTTCCCTCCTATGCATGGAATGCCGCCGAGGCGATTTGCAACAAGCTCGGCCTCACCATCAAATCGATCAGACAGGAGAACGTTCCCTATACGGTGGACAAAGATCTGTACAGCGCCACGCTCGGCAAGACCATTGCGGCGGGCAAGTGCATCGGAATGTCTGCGGTCGTCACGATCGAGACCTATCAGGGCATCGTGATCGAAGAGGAGACCATCGGCAAGGTGTACGGCCCCGACGACGGCGATCTGTGCGACTGGTGGATCACGGGCGAACCGAATACCGAGTTCCACGTCGTCAAACCCGCGACGGTCGAGCATACCTGTGCGACCATCGTCAACCGCATCCCGTCTCTTCTCAATGCGCCCGCAGGGTATGTCACGGCGGATGAGCTGGACGAGATCAAGTATCTCACATATCCTCTGCATTACGAATTGTGATCTGCAAAAAAAAATCGCTTCCCCGCAGGGAAGCGATTTTTTTCTTTTAAGATACGGCGGTGAGTTCGGAGAAGGTGACGGTGTGCGCCTGCGTCGTTGCGGATGCGCCGTCGCGCGTATAGACGAGCTGCACCAGATCGTTTGCGCGCACGTTGAAGGAGAGATCTTCGATCTCGAAGGAGCGGTCGAGCGTGTACGTCGTCCCGTTGATGACGACTGCCGTGAGGATGTCGCCCGACTGCAGTCCGAGCGAGGCGGCGAGCGAGCCGTCCGTCACGGAGGCGACGACGACTTCTTCCTCAATCTTGCCGAAGCCGCTCGCGGGATCGTAGACGTACCTCGAATGCTGCGTCGTGACGGTGATGCCGAACATCAGCCGGTAGACGCCGTCCGTCTGGTCGTTTCCGTCATTGGCGTAGAGGATGATGCTGTCCGCCGTACCCGTGACGATGTCGAGCGGAACGGCGTAGTTGATGTTCTGATCGCTTTGGTTCCCCGCGTTGGTGATGCCGATCAGCTCGCCGCGGCTGTTGAACAGCCCGCCGCCCGAATTGCCGCTGTAAAGCGCCGTATCGATGCGGATGGAGCGGTAGGAGCGCTGCGTGTCGTCGATCGCGAGCGTGATGTACTCGCTCTCCGTGCTGATGATGCCCTGCGTGACGCTCAGGCCCGTTCCCTCGGGGTTGCCGATGGCGATCGCCGTTTCGCCGACGTGGTACTCCTCAGCCAGCGTGACGGCGTCGGCATCCTCGTTGACGGCGAGCACGTCGCTCGTCGCGGCGCGCAGTACGGCGATGTCATAGGTGATGCTGCCGCCCACATATTCGAGGGGAATGGCATAGGCGCCGTAATTGTAGATCGTGTAGCCGTTTTCATCGGTGTCCGCCTGTCCGTCGCCGTTCTCGTCGACGGCGGAAGGGGTGCCCTCGCTGCCGTAGAGATAGGCGTAGACGGTGCGTGCGATCTTGCTGCCGCCGTTTTTGTCGGCGTCCGCGTCGTTGTCATAGATGACGTGGTAGTCGGTCACGAAGTATGTATCTTCCTCATCCATCCGGTAGATGACCGCTGCGCCCGTCGAAATGGCGATGTCGGAGGTGGAGTAGGTGGGGCGTCCGAAGATGCCGCCGATCCCGCCGCCGATGGTGGTCGTTTTGACAAATTCCGCATAGATCTTGGCGACCGAACACAGGCTCCCCGCGATGACGGCGGAGTTGTCCGACGGGGCGGAGAGATATTCGGCGAGGAATTCCGAAAAGGAAAGGTCGCTGCCCGTCTCTTCCAGATATGCCTCGTAGATGTCATTGATGTCGGCGTCCGCGCCGTCGGAGCCGTCTTTGCCGTTGGTCACGGTGAAGGTGTCCGTGCTTCCGTCCGAATAGGTGATCGTGTAGACGTCCTCCGCGCCGTCGGAGCCGGTCTTTGCGATAGACGTCACATACGCGGTCTGCGTGCCGCAGCCGCTCATGACGAGTGCGCCGCCGAGAACGAGCGCCGAGAGCGCCGCAGCGATCATTTTTCCGATATGTCTCATAAAATACCTCCCGGGGTCCGGGCCTTGATTTCATTTTCATTATAAAGAAATTTATTGTCGTTTAATCAATTTTTGGTAACAGACGTGTGAAAAAACGGGAAAAATTCGGTCACTTTGTAAAGTAATAAATTTTTTTGGAAAATTTTTACAAAAGGTATTCCAATTTGTTGAGGAATGCGTTATAATAGTGATACCCTAATCAATAAGGAGAAGAGACAATGGCTAAGAAAAAGGGAAACAAGATCGGACTGTTCGATCTCATCATGATCCTCGCCGCACTCGTCGGCGTCGTGCTGGCAGTGGTCGGGATCTGCGTGCCGTTCTTCCAGCAGGTGACGAAGACGGGCATCGGCGATCCGGAACCCATCAATATGGGTCTGTTTGACGACTATGCGGGCGTGGAATTTCTGATGGACGGCGGGCTGACCATCGGCGTGATCATGGCATTTGCGATCATCTCGCTCGTTCTGACCATCCTGGCGGCGGCGATCGTACTTCTCGGTAAGTTCGGCATCATCCGCTTCAAGGGGCTTGCGAAACTCATCCTTGCGATCATCGTCATCGTGTTTGCGGCGCTCGTCATTGTATTTTCGGCGAGTTATGCGGGGCAATCGCCCCTGAACGTCGACGGGGGGAGCGTCGTCAGTACCGCCTTCCTTCCGGCGATCGGCGCCTATTTCGTCATGGCGGGCGGCGTCGTCACGGGCGTCACGCTCCTGCTTTCCAGACTCAAGTGAAAAAATAAGCTGCTTCCGTTCGGGAGCAGCTTATTTTTATGCCTTGCGGCGGATTCTCCGGAAGAGGGCGCGCACATCCTCGCGGAGGCGCTTTCTGTCTGCGATCGCGCAGATGGCGAACGCGAGCAGGGCAATGAGCAGGTACATCGGGATGAAGTACCACAGCAGCGGCGTGAACGGCTCGCCCGTCGCAAGATCGCCCATGAAGAGGTCGGGCGTGAAGAAGTCGAAGGCGGGCAGGAGCCATGCGAACTGTTCGGCGGGTCGGAAGATCCAGCAGGGGTTGTAAGCGGTGAGCGTCTGCCAGAGATCGCCCTGCGCGCCCTGCATCGCCCATACGACGATGTCGTTGAAGGTGATGACGATGAGGCAGAAAAAGAACAAGAAGGGGATCTTGAAAAAGTTGCGCCAGTTCAGCTGATGCAGTCCGAGCATGGCGACGAGCAGTGCGCTCGAGGAGAGCAGCCCGTGGCAGAAATAGTAGCGGAACACATCCCATTGCCAAAGCGTCTGCTCGATGTACCAGTAGGGCACCGCCATCGTCACGACGCCCGCGTTCGTGCCGAAGAGGACGAAGAAATCCTTCCAGAGCGCGCTCTTGCCGAGGAGGACGAAGGGGGCAATGAGAATGAGCAGCGCGCACAGATTGTACGCCGTACTCAGGCGCACATCATAGGGAGCGCCCCGGTACATGGGATAGAGAAATGGCTTGAGCAGATGCTGCAGGATGTTGACGATCATCATGGCGAGCAGCGTGATTTTTTTCGTGCGCATCGTGCGATGGCGCAGCGCGAAGTACGCACCCGTCGTCGCGGCGACGATGAGAATGGGGTAGAAGAAGTACGCGAAATTTCCGTATTGAATGATCAAAATCAGCCTCCCTGCGTTGTAATACGGTTATTTTCGACAGAATACAGAGTATTATGTCACACATAGTACCTTGAAGATCGACAATTTTCAGGACAAAAAAAGGCGCCGTCGGCGCCTTTTGCATTATGAGAAGCGTTCCCGGAGCAGATCGCTCATGTCGTATCGCCCCGCCGCCCTGCCGTTCAGCCAGGCGGCTGCCTCGAGCGCGCCGGCGGCAAAGACCTTGCGGCTCCGCGCCGAATGGGAGAGGGTGACGATCTCGTCCTCGCCCGCGAACATGACCTCGTGTTCGCCGACGATGGTTCCGCCGCGCACGGCGTGAATTCCGATCTCGCGCTCGCCGCGCGCACCCACCATGCCGTGCCGCCCGTAGACGTTTTCCTTGCCGCCGCCGAAGCCCTCGTTCACACTCTTTGCGAGCATAAGCGCCGTTCCCGACGGGGCGTCCTTTTTGAAGTGGTGGTGTCGTTCGACGATCTCGGCGTCAAAGCTCTCGCCCAGCACCTGCGCCGCCTTCCTGACGAGGAACTGCAGCAGGTTGATGCCGAGGGAGAGATTGCCCGTCTGGAACACGGCGATGCGCTCTGCCGCGCTGTCGATGCGCGCGCTGTCCGCCCGGGTGTAGCCCGTCGCCGCCAGCACGGCGGGAAGGCCGTGCGCCTCGCAGAAGGAGAGCACCTCTTCGAGCGCCGCCGCCGACGAGAAATCCACGACGGCGTCCGCCTCCTCGGTGACGTCGGCAAGGGAGGGATAGACGGGGAACGCCGCCTCCTGTTTCAGAAGGTCGACGCCCGCGGCGATCGTGACGCCGCGTTCGGCGGCAAGCTCGGCGACGTTTTTGCCCATGCGCCCGCAGGCGCCGCACAGGATGATCCTCATGCGCGCACCTCCAGCCCGAACGCCTTCATGGCGTCGCGGAGCGTCTGTTCGTGCGCCGGCTCGATGGGGGTGAGCGGCGCGCGCGGAACGCCTGCGTCAAAGCCGAGCAGGTTCATCGCCGCCTTTGCGGGGATGGGGTTGACTTCGACGAAGCAGGCGGAGGCGAGGGGCAGCAGCGCGTCGTTGAGCGCGTTCGCGCCCGCAAGATCGCCCGCCTCCACGCGCGTGACAAGCTCCTTCACCTTGCCGGGAACGAGGTTGGAGAGTACCGAGATGACCGCCGTGCCGCCCGCGCAGAGGATGGGCAGATTGAGCGCATCCTCGCCCGAGAAGAGGTCGCACTTTCCGCGGATGCGGCGCGCCGTCTCGAGCACCTGCTGCATATTGCCGCTCGCCTCCTTGATGCCGGCGATGTTGGGGATGTCCGCGATCTTCTCCATCGTCGCGGGGAGGATGTTGACGCCCGTGCGCCCGGGCACGTTGTAGCAGATGACGGGCAGGGTCGTCGCGGCGCAGATCGCCTCATAGTAGGCGACAAGCCCGTTCTGCGTGCATTTGTTGTAGTAGGGCGTCACGGCGAGGATGCCGTCCGCGCCCAGCTCGGTCGCGAGCCGCGTCATGGCGACGGCCTTTTGCGTGTCGTTGGCGCCCGTGCCGAAGATGAGCTTGACGCGCCCCTTCGCGCAGCGCACGGCATAGCGCATGAGCGCCTCCTTTTCCTGCTCCGACATGGTGGCGGGTTCGCCCGTCGTGCCGAGGATGACGAGGGCGTCCGTGCCCCCTTCGATCTGATACCCGATCATGCGTCCGAAGCAGTCGAAGTTGACGCCCTGCTCCGTGAACGGCGTGATCATGGCAGTCGCGCTGCCTTTGAGAAATCCTGTCATATCGTCTCCTTTCCGCGCAGCATCCTATGCCGCACGCCCTTATCCGTGTGATCGATCAGTCAGTCAAAATATCCCTTTGCCGCGAGCAGTTCTGCGAGCAGCACCGCGCCGCCCGCCGCGCCGCGCAGCGTATTGTGCGAAAGTCCGATGAATTTGTAGTCGAAGAGGGAGTCCTTCCTCAGCCTGCCCGCGCAGATCGCCATGCCGTTCTCCGTCATGCGGTCGAGCTTTGCCTGCGGGCGGTCATCCTCCTCAAAGTAGTGGATGAACTGTTTGGGCGCGGAGGGCAGGGAGAGCGCCTGCGGCTCGCCCGCATACGCCGCCCACGCCGCGAGGATCTCCTCCCGTTCGGGGGTATGCTCGAAGGAGACGAACACCGCCGCCGTGTGTCCGTCCGAGACGGGCACGCGCAGGCACTGCGAGGTGATGACGGGGCCGTCCGCGTTGACGATGCGACCGCTTTCGACGCTGCCCCAGATCTTGAGCGGCTCCTCCTCGCTCTTTTGCTCCTCGCCGCCGATGTAGGGGATGATGTTGTCCACGATCTCCGGCATCGTCTCAAACGTCTTTCCCGCGCCCGAGATCGCCTGATAGGTGGTCACGGCGGCACACTTGATGCCGAACTTTTTCAGCGGGTGCAGGAGGGGAACGTAGGATTGCAGCGAGCAGTTGCTCTTGACGGCGATAAAGCCGCGCTTCGTTCCCAGCCGCCTGCGCTGCGCCGCGATCACCGCAAGATGGTCTGCGTTGATCTCGGGAATGATCATGGGCACGTCGGGCGTCGCGCGGTGCGCCGAGTTGTTGGAGACGACGGGCACATCGAGCTTTGCATAGCGTTCCTCGAGCGCCTTGATGTCCTCCTTTTTCATGTTGACGGCGCAGAAGACGAAGTCGACCATCGATGCGATCTTCTCCGCGTCCGCCTCGGCGTCCAGAACGGTCATGTTCTGCGCGTATGCGGGGATGGGGGTGCTCATCGCCCACTTGTTGCCGATCGCCTCGGCATACGTCTTGCCCGCCGAGCGCGCACTTGCGGCGAGCGCCACGGGGGTGAAGAGGGGGTGTCCGTCGAGCAGCGTCACGAAGCGCTGACCAACCATGCCGGTCGCGCCGATGACGCCCACTTTGTACGTCTTGTTCATAGCAGTTCTCCTTGACTTGGGGATTTGCGGGTATGAAAAAAGAAGGCATCACCGCCTTCTTTCGCCTTTCCCGTAGATGTGCCGAAAAAGCGCTTCACCGTGGCGGTGACAGGAATACGGGTATTCTCCCGCAGACCCAGCGCATCGCCAAGGGAGGGGATGTGCTTCGGCGGAGATACCCTTTTCCGTGCGCATCGTGCGGAAAAACCCTTTCTTTTCCTCTGCGCGCGGTACTCATGTTCGTCCGCTCCTCTTTTTAGCGAGACAATTTTATCATACGCACACAGAAAAATCAAGGAATTTGCCCGATTTCAATTGAATTATTTTCCGATTTGTAGTACAATAACCGCATGGGCAGTCCGTCTGCCCGCCAAACACGCGAAAAAAAAGAGGCATCGATATATGGCAGACAGAGAAAAAAAAGGGCTGGTCGCCCGTTGGCTGGAGGGGAAGGAGCGCAGCGAGGATTACGCCCGCAGCACGCTCCCGACGAACCGTTGGTCGCTCTTCTGGGATATCCTGAAGGGGCGCTTCGGCCGGCTCGTCCTCATCAACCTCCTCATGCTCGTTACCTTCCTTCCGCTGGTCGCCGTCATCGTCTGGCGCGTCATCGGACTGTCCGCACAGGGCATGATCGGCCCTTACGGCGCGGGGCTGGGCGTCGGGTATCCCGTTCTTCCCGAACTTGTCGGCTATGCGGAGATGAACGTGTTCCAGGCGGATCTTCTCTTCTTCGCGCTCTTTATCCCTGTCTCCGCCATCGCCGCGATCGGCATTTCGGGCGGCGGCTATATCATCCGCAACCTCATCTGGACGGAGGGCATCTTCGTCGCGAACGACTTCCTGCGCGGCGTCCGCCGCAACTATTGGAACGTGCTCGAGGCGATGCTCGTTCTGACCGTCCTTCTCTTCCTCGCCCGCACGATGGGCAATCTTTCCGATTGGCTGGTCGCGCTCGGCGCGAGCGGCTCGGGCTGGCTGGTCGCCTCCAAGGTGGTGGGGTACATCTTCGTTGCCTTCTCCATCCTCATCTGTTTCTGGATGATCTCGCTCGGCATCAGCTATAAGCAGGGCCCGTGGGCGCTCTTCCGCAACGCCGTCGTCATGACCATCGGCACCTTCCCGCAGACGGTGTTCTTTGTGGCGCTCGCCACCTGGCCCGTCTTCCTCGCCATGTTCACGAGCGGGCTCTTCTGCGTCATCGCCGTGCTGCTGCTCATCTTCTTCGGCATCTCCTATATGCTGCTCGTCTGGCTGGATTACTCCCAGTGGGCGTTCGACAAGTTCATCAACCCCGGCATCGGCGTCGCGACGGGAAGAGGGCTTTACTCGAAGGACAAGCCCAAAGACGGCTCGGGCGCCAAGGCGGCGCCTGCCGCGACGGACAGTGCGGCGATGCGCGAGTACCGCCGTCTCATCGTCGCGCAGGGCAAGAGCAAGCTCGTCTGCCGTCCCATCAAGCCCATCGACGACGACCTCGAGGTGTATCAGCTCCCCGAATCCTTCTCCCGCGACGACCTCGCAAAGCTGCGTGAGAGCAAGGAGGCGATCGAGGAGGATACGCGCGCGTTCGAAGAAGAACACAAGAACGACGAGCGCTATGTCGAATACAACCGCCAGTTTGAAGAGCGCGAACGCGCCCTTCAGGAGGAGGACGAGGGCAAAAAGAAGAAGAAAAAGAAGAAACCCTCGCCGCCCAAGATGCTCAACAAGCGCTGAGAAGGGGCTGGTATGGCGCAGGCATACGATCATCTCTCCGGATGGTTTGAAAGACTCAATGACGACTGCGGCTATGAACAATGGTCGCAGTATTTTCTTTCGGGGCTGCGCGCGCTCGGCGCGGGAAAACGCGGGCTGGAAGTGGGCTGCGGGAGCGGCGCCTTCTCGCGCGCCCTCGCGCGGGCGGGCTATGAGATGACGGGGTGCGATCTCTCCGCGCCCATGCTCTCCGAGGGGATGCGCCTCGCGCGCGAGGAGGGCCTGCGCATCGCCTTCGTGCAGGCGGACGCCGCCACGCTCTCCCTCGGGAAGTTCGATTTTCTCCTCTCGCCCAACGACTGCTATAACTATCTGCCGCCCGAAAAGCTGCCTTCGGCGTTCCGCCATGCGGCGGCATCCCTCAAAAAAGGGGGCATTTTCTGGTTCGACGTCTCCTCCGAACGCAAACTTCGCGAAAAAGTTGCGGACAATGTGTTTGCGGACGACAGGGATGAGGTTACATATCTTGTGTTCAATCATCTCCGCGGCGACCGCGTCGAGATGGATGTCACGCTCTTCGTGCGGCGCAGCGACGGCGCTTTCGACCGCTACGACGAGCGGCATACCCAATATATCCACACGACGCAGGCGCTCACGCAGCAGCTGCGCGCGGCGGGGTTGGAGATCGTTCGCGTCGAGGGACACCTCGGCGAGGACGCAGAATGCAGCGACAGGATCAATCTGATATGCCGGAAACCGTAAGCAAATTATATCGTGCGCTCGTGATGGAGGAGCGCGTTTCACTCGCCGTGCTCGATACCACGGCGCTCGTCAACGAGGCGATCGTGCGCCATGCGCTCTCGCCCCTCGCGTCGGCGGCGCTCGGCCGCACCATGACGGCCGCAGCCTATCTCGCCGGCTGGCTCAAGGAGGCGGAAAGCTCGCTCTCCGTTCTCGTGGACGGCGGCGGGGCGGGCGGCAAGATCGCCGTTGCGGCGGACGGAACGATGGGCGTGCGCGGATACATCGAACATCCCGACGTCGCGCTCCCGCTGCGCGCGGACGGCAAGCTCGACGTGGGCGGCTGCGTCGGAAGGAATGGAACGCTCACCGTCATCCGCGACGACGGGGAGGGCATCCCCTTCGTCGGAACCAGCCCGCTCGTCTCGGGGGAGATCGCGGAGGACGTCTCCGCCTACTTTCTGACGAGTGAACAGCGCCCCACGGCGGTCGCGCTCGGCGTCAGGATCGCCCCGGACGGGAAGTGCGTCGGCGCGGGCGGCGTCTTCCTGCAGCCCCTGCCGGGCGCGGGAGAGGAGGCGCTCGACTTTGCCGAACAGCGCATTGCCGCGTACCGGGATCTCTCGGCCGTGATCGGGGCAAGGGGCGCAAAGTCCATCCTCGACGAATTTGACGCGCGCGACGTTTCGGTGCGCGACGTCGTCTTTCGCTGCCACTGCACGCGCGAACGTGCGGCGTCGGCGATCCTCGCGATGGGCAAAGAGGACGCCTTCGCGCTCCTTGCGGAGCAGGGCGTCATCCGTGTCCACTGCCATTATTGCAACACCGATCATACATTTGACGAGGCCGATCTGCGCAAACTTTTCGGGGAGAGTGCATGAAGGAAGATAACGTAAAGACGCTGGATCTCAGCGATGAATTTTTATTGGAGAGCGCGGAGAACCGTCTGCAGGACGGCGACTACTTCGGCGCGCTCAAGCTGCTCAACAAGCGCAACGGAATGTACGAGCCGAGCGCGGACGCGCAGGCGCTCGCCGCCGATATCTATGAGGGGCTTGGTCTTTGGCAGCTCGCGGCGGACGCATGGTTCCGTTTTCTCGATATCTGCAACGAGGCAGACTTCGGCGAAGGGTACGAGGGTCTTGCGGTCGCATTCATGAATATGGGCAACGACGTGCAGGCGGCGCTCTACTATCAGCGCGCTTTCGCGGAGGACGGGCCGCTCTCCTTCGATGCCGCCGCAGGACTTGACGATCTTTTCCGGCGCGCCTCCGCGCCCCGTCTGCGCCTCGTCCATGCGGAGGGGGCGCCCGAACCGGAGATCTTGTCGGAGGGGCTGGGGCTGATGCGCGCGGGTGAGCTGGCGGGCGCACGGGAAAAGTTTGCGGAAGTTCCGCGCGAAAGCTCGGACTATCCCTCGGCGGCGGGGCTTTCCGCCATGTGTACGCTCATGATGGGCGACGAGGAGGGCGCGCAGAAGGAGTGCGAGGCGCTGCTCGAGACGCACCCCGACAATATCCAGGCGCTCACCACCTATTGCGCCGTACTGGGCGCGCGGGAGGACAGAGAGGGGGCAAAGCGCGTCGCCGCACACCTCGCAGAAGTGCCCGTGCAATCGACGGACGATCTGTACCGCGTCGCCACGGCGCTGTGCGAGACGGGGCTTGACGAGCCCGCCTATCAGAAGCTCACCGAGCTTGCAGACCGCCTTCCCTACGACGAGAACGTGCTGTGGTTCCGCGCCGTTGCGGCATACCGCACGCAGCGCCTCGCGGAGGCGATCGACGCGCTGGAGACGCTCACGACGCTCTGTCCGCGCAAGGCGGTCGCGGAGTATTACCTCGAGCGGCTGCGCGGCGTGCGCGACGGCGAGGACGAGGGCGTCCGGATAGGGTACTATTACCGCGTTCCGGAGGACGAGTACGAGACGATCGCCGCATTTCTGATGGCGGCTGCCGCGGCGGAAGACCGCGATCTGCGCCGCATTGCGGGGCTGAAACAGCTGGAAGAGTTTTTCCGCATCGCCTTCGACGAGATGGAGGGACGGGATGAAAAGCTGCAGGCACTCGCCACGCGCGTCGCGGTGCGCGTGCGCGCGGACAGCGTCCTGCGTGAAGTGTTGCTCGATCACACCCTCGAGGAATACTGCAAGATCAACATTCTGCACGAGCTGACCATGCGCAACGAGGAGGCGTCCTTCGGCGTGGTCGTCTGCAACGTGTACAAGGAATTTTTCACGCACAAGATCGAGATCGGGGAAAAGAAGGCGGACGCCTTTCTGAAGGCATTTGCCGACGTCTATTCCAAGTTTGCGCTGCTCGGCGACGAGAACGAGGGCAAGATCTGCGCCGCGGCGGAGGATATCTACGCCTCGCTCGAGGAGGCGGATGCGCTCGACTACTGCGACGAACGCGCCAGTCTCGCGGCGGCGATCTACCGCGAATCCCGCCTGAAGGGGGGTGAGCGCTCGCTCTCGGAGATCGTCGATTTGTTCGACGCCAACCGGTATACCACGCAGTGTATTCTCGACTTCATGATGTGAGGGGACTATGAAAAAACTCATCGACTTCGACGGTCTGTTCGACGAAAAACTCGCCGAATACATCCGTCTCCACCAGGATAAGTACACCGAAAAACAGTGGGAGAACGTCATTCCCAAGCTGTACAAACAGTTCGGCGACACCTATGTCGCGCGCGCGGGCGCAACGCCCAGGCAATATTATGCCGAGATGTCGGACGAGGAACTTGCCGAGACGCTCGAGCGCCACTACGAGGAGGGGGTGCCCGTCTCCGACTTTCTCTGCCGCGAGATCGAGGCGCGCGGCTGTTCGGACGCGCTGCTGCGCCTGCTCGAATGCCGCGAAGAGGAGATCCTGACGCTCGCCGTCAACCTCGCCGGCAGCAGCGAGAAGGCGTTCCCCGCCTATTTCCGCCTGCTCACCTCGGACGTGAGCGCCGACATCAAGGAGGCGGTGTGCGAACAGCTCAAGGGCGGCGCGGACGGCGCCAAGGAACAGGCGCTCGCCCTCTACGAGGCGGGGAAGGAGCAGGAGATGATGCTCGAGATCCTCTCGCGCTGCAAACAGCGCGACGAGCGCATCTACCGGCTGCTGCTGAACGCCTTCCGCACGGGGGATGAGATCCCCATGCACGCGAGCTATCTCGCCGCCTACGGCGACGAGCGCGCGCTGCCCGTTCTGCTCGAATACATCGACCGCGACGACATCAACTTTCTCGAATTCCGCGAAGTCAAGTACGCGATCGAGGCGTTGGGCGGCGAGTACACCAAGCCGCGCGATTTCACGAACGATCCCTATTATCAGGAGATCCTGGAGCAGTCGCAGCTCCCCGTCGATCCCGACAAACGGTCGGACGCATAAGAAGACCCCGGGCTTTCCGCTTCAGCGGAAAGCCCGGGGTCTTTACGTTACGAGAGGGAGACGGAGGTGCCGTCGATGCGCAGACGGCAGTTCCAGAACCCCGCAAGCCCCTGTTTGAGGGTGCGGTAGTCGTCGCAGGCGATGGTCTCCACGGCGGAGTGCATCGCAAGCTGGGGAAGTCCGATATCCACGGTGAGGATGCACACCTGCCCCAGGCTGATGGCGCCCAGCGTCGAACCGCTGCGCGCGTCCGAATGGTTGTAGAACACCTGCAGAGGGGCGCCCGCCGCGGCAAAGATCTTTTTTGCGATCGCCGAAGAGAGGGCGTCCGTCGTGTACGCGCCGCCCGCGTGTCCCTTGATGGCGGCGCCGCGCCCGAGCAGGGCGCGTTCGACGGGGTCGAATTTTTCGCCGTGGTTGGGGTGGAAGCCCTGTGCATTGTCGAGGGAGATGCAGAAGGAGCGCGCATAGGCGCACAGCAGTTCCTCCTCCTTCATGCCCTGCGCGAGGGCGATGCGCCGCAGCACGCAGGAGAGAAGATCGCCGCCCGCGCCCTGCCGCGTACGGCTGCCCACCTCCTCGCTGTCCAGACAGGCGGCGACGCATACGCCTTCGCCGCCCTGCGCGAGCGCTGCGAGCGATGCCGCCACGCTCGTCAGGTTATCGAGGCGGGGCGAGGAGAGAAATTCCTCGTTTTCTCCCCAACGGTAGGGGGATT
>CALVWN010000048.1 GCA_944367415.1 uncultured Clostridia bacterium
ATGGACAGGCACGCACCGCCGCGGGTGTCGCCGTCCAGCTTGGTGAGGATGACGCCCGTGATGCCGAGACGCGCGTTGAAGGTCTCGGCGACCGTCACGGCGTCCTGACCGGTCATGGCGTCCACGGTGAGCAAAATCTCGGTGACGCTGACGGATTTTTCGATCTCCTCCAGCTCCTTCATGAGCGCGTCGTCGATGTGGAGCCGCCCCGCGGTATCGATGATGACGGTGTCGTACCCCATCTTGAGGGCGTATTCGACCGCCTGTTTCGACGTCTTGGCGGGTGCCTGCGTGCCCTTTTCAAAGACCTCGGTCTCCGCGCGCTGCCCCACGACTTTGAGCTGTTCGATGGCGGCGGGACGGTAGATGTCGCACGCGACCAGAAGGGGCTTTTTGCCCTGCTTTTTGAGCAGGAGAGCGAGCTTTCCGCACAGCGTCGTCTTGCCGGCGCCCTGCAGACCGCACATCATGATGACGGTGGGCGGCTTGGGCGCGACCTCGAGCTTTGCGTTGGCAGGCCCCATCAGATTGATGAGTTCCTCGTTGACGATCTTGATGACCTGCTGGGCGGGATTGAGCGATTGCAGCACTTCCTGCCCCACCGCCTTTTCGGACACGTCGGCGATGAACTGTTTGGCGACTTTGATATTGACGTCCGCCTCCAAAAGCGCGATGCGCACTTCGCGCATGGCGGTGCGGATCTCCAGCTCGGTGAGCTTTCCGCGCTTGGTGAGTTTGCTGAAAATATGATTGAGACGCTCGGAGAGCGATGCAAAAACTGCCATTGTTTCCTCCCCTTTCTGCTTATGTCAGGGCGTCGGCGTGCTCGGCGAGCGCCGCCTTCGCCTCCTCGGAATAGTCGTGACCGATGAGAGACTGAATGTGCGCGCTCTGCTCCTTCGTGAGGTTGCCCTCCGCCCACTTGGCGATCTCGGTCATCATGAACGACTGCGCGAGCGAATTCTCCGCAAGAAGACGCACGATGTGCAGCTTTTCCTCGTACTCCTCGAGCTGACGGCGCGCCTTTGCAAGCGTATCGGAGACGCTCTGCCGCGAACACCCCTTCTGCTCGGCGATCTCCGCGAGCGAGAGATCGCAGTTGAAATAGAGATCGGTCACTTCGCGCTGGTTGTCGGTGAGAAGCGGATGATAGACATCCCACAGCCGCAGAATATGCAGATCCATTTCTCCCCTCCTGTCTCCGCCATTATACCCGAACAAAAAACGCCTGTCAAGCATTTTTACTTGACAGGCGGAAGATTTCTTACAGGAATCCTTCGACGAACTGCTCGGCGTCGAAGCGCTCGAGGTCGTCGATCTTCTCGCCCACGCCCGCAAAGACGACGGGGATCTTCAGCTCGCCGCACAGGGAGAACACAAATCCGCCCTTGGCGGTGCCGTCCAGCTTGGTGAGCACGATGCCGTCCAGCTCCACCGCCTCGTCGAAGATCTTCGCCTGGTTCATGGCGTTCTGCCCCGTGGTGGCGTCGAGGACGAGGTATTTCAAGAACTGTGCCTCGGGGTACTCGCGCGTGACGACGCGATCCATCTTCTGCAGCTCCTTCATGAGGTTGTCCTTGACGTGCAGCCGCCCCGCGGTATCGATGAGCACGACGTCGGTGCCGCGCGCCTTGGCGGAGGAGACCGCATCGAAGATGACCGCCGAGGGATCGCTCCCGTCCTCGTGCTTTACGATGCGCACCTTTGCGCGGTTCGCCCAGATCTCGAGCTGGTCGATGGCAGCCGCGCGGAAGGTATCCGCCGCGGCGATGGTCACGCTTTTGCCCTGACGTACGAACCAATTTGCGACCTTACCGATGGTGGTCGTCTTGCCGACGCCGTTGACGCCGACGAACATGATGACGCACGGATATGTGATCTCGGGAACGGGCGCCTCGTTCAGAGTGTCCTCGAGGATGTCTTTCAGGAGATCGGTGACAAACTGCTGATCCTTGAGCTTTTGTCCGATCGCCTCCTCGCGAACCTGTTCGACGACGTCCTCGGCGGTGCGCACGGAGACATCGGCGGAGATGAGGATCTCCTCCAATTCGTCGTAAAACGCCTCGCCGATCTTGTCCTTGAGAAAAAGCTGGCGCATCTTGAGCGCCACGGAATCCTTGGTCTTTTTGAGCGCGTCGCGGATCTTTCCGAACAGCCCCATGCCCTGTCTCCTTTTTAGAATGTTATGATTTTCTGCCGCAAACAAATCTTTTTGCGAGTGAAATAATGACGCGAGCAGGGTTTCCCTGCGCCTTGCTGCTCCTCTCTCGCAAAAATCTTTGCTGCGCAAATCTTTTTGCGATATGCTGCGGCATCTCATTTTATAGCAACTCCTTCCGCCCCTGCGGGGCACCTCCCTCTATGAGGGAGGCAAAAGCAAGGTGATAAATCATGCCGCAAGGAAAATCGCGCCTTTCCGCAGCGGTACCTCGTCGCGGCAAGGCGCAGTTTTCGCGGAACGCGGCAAGCCTTGTTCTGCGCTTTTCCCGCCTGCCGCTCCTCTCTCGCAAAAATCTTTGCTGCGCAAATCTTTTTGCGAGTGTTATAATGACGTGAGAAAAGGCGTCACTGCGTTATGCCTTTTCTCCCCCTATTTGCGCATACCTGCGCTTTTGGGGAAAGGGTGAATTGACGCGAGCTAAAATTGTAAGCCCCGAAATTCGCGTCAAGAGGGAAAACGAGCCGCAGCCTTGTCGCGGCGGCGTTTTCCCTCAAACTCACGGCAAAGATTTTTGCCTTTGCAAAAAGATTTGCGTGAACTTTTTCCGCGCCTTTGCTCGGAGAAATTCGTGAATTTTTCACATGACCGTATCCCCGCCCAGCTTTTCTTCCACTTCGGAGAGCTTGACGGAGACGACCTTGGAGACGCCCTTTTCCTCCATCGTGACGCCGAAGAGGATGTCTGCCTGGTTCATCGTCGGCTTTCTGTGCGTGATGACGATGAACTGCGTATCCTTGGAGAACTTCTTGAGATAGCGCGCAAAGCGGTCGACGTTCGCCTCGTCGAGCGCCGCCTCGATCTCGTCGAGAATACAAAACGGCATGGGTCGGGACTTCAAGATCGCAAACAGAATGGCGATCGCCGTGAAGGCGCGCTCGCCGCCCGACAGAAGGGAGATCTTCGAGAGTTTTTTCCCGGGCGGGGAGACGACGATCTCGATGCCCGCGTTGAGCGGATCGTCGCAGTCGGTGTAATCGAGCTGCATCTCCGCCTTGCCGCCGCCGAACAGTTCGCGGAAGATATGGGTGAAGTTCTCGTTGATCTCGTTGAATCCCTCGTCGAACTTCTTCTGCATCTCCCCCTTGAGCTGTTCGAGCACGCCCGTGAGGTCGGCGATGCCCTTGTCGAGATCCTCCTTCTGCGTCTGCATCTCGGTGTAACGCGAGAGCAGGCTGTCATAATCCTCCTCGGCGTTCTGGTTGATGGCGCCGAGTGCCGCAATGCGGTGTTTGAGCGAATTGATGCGCGTCGACGCCTGTGCGATGTCGTAATGCTCGTCCCGCAGCGCCTGCGCGCTCTCGTAGGTCAGCCCGTACGCCTCGTCGATGCGCTGTTTCATGTTTTCAAGGTTCGCCTCGGCGCGCGAGATCTCCAGCTCGCACTCGTGCTTGACCTCGGAGAGTGCCATCTGGCGGTTGAGAAGCCCCCGCTTTTCCTCGGCGAGGCGGCTCTGATCTTCCGTCACACTGCGCTTTGCGGTCTCCACTTCGGCAAGACGTGCGCGCAATTTGCTGACCGTCTCCTGCTCTTCCGCGGTGAGCGCGACGCGCTCCTCTTCGCCCTTGAGCTGCTCGATCTGCTGCTGCATCCTGACGATCTCGGCGCGCATCTGCTCCGCCTTTTGCCGGAGCGCCGCCTTCTCGTCGCGCAGGCGGCGCATCGTCTCCTCGTCCGCCTCGCGCGCGGAGGCGACCGAAGCCCCCTCGACACGCAGCGCATTCAGCCGTTCCAGAAGGCCGTCGCGCTCTTTCTTGAGCTGTTCGCCCTCCGCCTGCCGAGCGCTCGCCTCCGCAGCCGCCTCGGAACGGATCCTGGAGAGCAGCTCCTCGTTCTCCTCGGTGGAGAGCGCCTCGCTCTTCAGATCGTCTGCGGTGCGGTTGAGCTTTTCGAGCAGCGCCTCGTATTCCCCGACATCGTGCCCGGCGTCGGCGAGCAACCCCTCGAGGGTCGCCGCGCGCTGGGAGAGCGCCGCATAGGACGCCGCCGTCTCCTGCACCTGCTGACGGAAATTCTCATATGCGGCGCGGGCGGCGTCCAGCTTTCCGCCGTTCTCGCGGATGCGCGCCTCCAGCTCCTCCGCCGCCTTTTTCTTGCGGGCGATGCCCTCCTCGCACTCCTTGATGTGCCGCTCGCCCGCAAGCAGATTGCCGCTCTCGCGGCGGCGGGAGCCGCCCGTCATGGCGCCCGACGAGGCGATGGTGTCGCCGTCCAGCGTGACGAGCTTGAAGGAGCGCGGGAACTTGCGCGCGATGCGCGTCGCGTTGCCGATGGTATCGCAGATGAGGGTGTTGTCGAGCAGATACCGTACGATATTGGAATAATAGGGATCGTAGGTGACAAGCTCATCCGCAAGCCCCATGGCGCCCTCCTCTCTGAGCGCCGCCTGCGCCTCCAGCGAGTTGCCGCGCGGACGCATGGCGTCGACGGGCAGGAAGGTGACGATGCCCCCGCCCGTGCGCTTCAGGTATTCGATGAGCCAGCGCGCGTCCTCCTGCGTCGCGGTGACGAGGTTCTGCATGGCGCCGCCGATGGCGGTCTCGATGGCGACCTCGTACTGCTTGTCCGTGCGCACGATGTCGGCGATGGCGCCGCGGATGCGCTTGCCGATCTCGGGATCGCGCTGGGCGGAAAGCTGCAGCTTGCGCACCGAATCGCGGTAACCGTCAAACCTGTTCTTGAGGTTGACGTACATCTCGAGATTGTTCTGAAGATTGAGGATGGAGGTATTGCAGTCGGAAAGCTCCCTCGCGAGCGATGCGGCCTCCGCCTCGCACGCGGCGACGTCGCCCTGCAGCGCCGCCTCGCGCTGCGGTTTTTCCTCCAGAACCTGCCCGGTCTGCGCGCGCTCCGCGCTGCACGCCGCAAGCTGGCGTTCGTACTCCTGCTTGCGCGCACGCGCCTTCCCGAGCGCCGTCTGCACTTCGCCGATACGCTCCCCGACGGCGTCCTGCCGCGCGGAGAGGCTCCCCGCATTGGCGCGCACGTCTGCGAGATTTTCCACCGAGGAAAGCTCGTTGGCGCGCTTTTCGTCGGAGATGCGCTCGAATGCGGCGACGCGCGCCGTCATGTCGGCGAGCTGCTGTTCCAGCTCGGCGCAGCCGCGGCCGATCTCGTCGGCGCGGGCGGCGTTCTCCTGCGCGCGCTTTTCTCCCGCCCGCTCGCTCTCTTCGATCTCCGCCGTACGGCGCAGCGAATCGTTCACGCCGTCGGACGCCGCCTGCAGCTGCGAACGGTAGGAGCGGATGCGCTCGCCGATCACCTTCGCCTCGCCCGTCTTGTGCTCCATGCCCACCTCGAAGAGGCGCAGCTTTTCGTTGAGCGAGCGGAGATCTTCGTCCGCTTTGGCGATCGCGTCGCGCGCCGCCGTCTCCTCGGTATCGAGCGAAGAAAGACGCGTCTCCACCGACGCGAGCTGCGCGGACGCCTTGTCGATGCGCTCGCGCTGTTTGCCCGTCTCGTAGGCGAAATTATCATACCGCACGAGGTAGGAATTGACCTCCTCGTGCTTGAGCTCCTCACTGTAGGCGCGGTACTTTTTGGCGGTCTCCGCCTGCTTTTCCAGGGGATGGAGCTGTTTCTCCGCCTCGTCCATGCGCTGTACGAACACGGTGAGATTGTCTCTCGCGTTCTCGAGCTTGCGCTCGATCTCCCCCTTCTGCGCCTTGAACTTCATGACGCCCGTCGCCTCTTCGAAGATGGCGCGGCGATCCTCGGGCTTGGCGTTCATGATCTGTTCCACCTTGCCCTGCCCGATGATGGAGTACCCCTCCTTGCCGATGCCCACGCCGTGAAGCAGCGCGACGATATCCTTGAGCCTGCACGACTGCCCGTTGAGCAGGTACTCGCTCTCCCCCGAACGGTACAGACGGCGCGTCATGGCGACCTCGTCGTACTCGACGTCGAACATCCGGTTCGTGTTGTCGAAGACGAGCGTCACCTCGCAGAAGGAGAGCTGGCGGCGCGTCTGCGTGCCGCCGAAGATGACGTCCTGCATGGAGGAACCGCGCAGCGTCTTGGCGGACTGTTCGCCCAGCACCCAGCGCACGGCATCGGCGACATTGCTCTTGCCGCAGCCGTGGGGGCCGACGATACACGTCACGCCGTCCTCGAAACGGATGGTGGTCTTGTCCGCAAAGGACTTGAACCCCACAAGTTGTATCTCTTTGAAATTCATGCTCCTGTCAATCTCCCATACAGCTCTCCGGCAGCCGCCTGCTCGGCGAGCTTCTTGGTCGCGCCGCGCGCCTGCGCGCTCTGTCCCATCGCGCGCACGTCGCAGACGAACCCGTCTCCGTCCTCCCGCGTCTCATACACGGGCGCCGCGTGCTCCCGTGCCTGCACATATTCCTGCAGGACGCTCTTATGATTTTCCTGATCCTGCGCCACGAGCGTGCGCCGCAAAAAGTCGCTCGCCGCGGCATAGCCGCCGTCCAGGTAGACGGCGCCCACCGCCGCCTCGTAGAGGTTGGAGGCAGTCTTGCCGCGAAGGTTCTCCTCCGTTCCCGCATAGCGCAGATAGCGCATGAGCCCCAGCCGCGCTTCGGACGCCGTGAGCGCCTCGCGCGAGACGTA
>CALVWN010000049.1 GCA_944367415.1 uncultured Clostridia bacterium
AGCTCGTGCGTTCGCCCGGCGTCAACAACGTCGCCGAGACAGACAAGACGGGCAAGAAGATCTACGAGACGACGGTCATCCCCAACCGTGGCGCATGGCTGGAGTTCAAACAGGATCCGCAGGGCGTTCTGTGGGTAAGCGTGGACAGGAAGCGCAAGCTCACCGCCACGGTGCTTCTGCGCGCCCTCGGCTACGGCTCCAACCGCGCCCTGGAGGAGCTGTTCGGCGGGGACAAGATGATCGCCGCCACCATCGAGCGCGACGAAAAGGACACGCCGCCCATCCGCACGGAGTCGGACGGCCTCATCGCGCTCTACCGCCGCCTGCGCCCCGGCGAAGTTCCCACAGAGGAGTCGGTGCGCCAGCACCTGAACAACCTCTTCTTTGATCCGCGCCGCTATGACGTGGTCAAGGTGGGGCGCTACAAGTTCAACAAGAAGCTCAACCTTGCCTACCGCCTGCCCGGCTGCCGCGTGGCGGACGACATTTTCCACCCCGAGACGGGCGAACTGCTCGCCTCCAAGGGGGAGAAGGTGAGCGAGGAGCAGGCGCGCGCCATCCAGAACGCGGGCATCGGCTCCGTCGACGTGCTCGTCAACGATCCCGCGGACGGGGAGATCCGCCACAGGATCATCTCCAACAACGTCATCGATTTCAGCGCGGTGTCCGACAAGGATCCCAAGGCGTTCGGGCTGCTCAAGACCATCTACTATCCCAACTTCAAGTTCTCCCGCGAGATCGCCGAGGCGTGCAGGACGATGAGCGAGGAGGAGGTCGCGGACAAGTACCTTGACGCGATCAACGCCGTCTACTACACGCGCGAGACCGCGCCCGAGGCGGACGAGAAGCAGGAGGAGAAGAAGAACCGCGAGAAGCGCAGGGACAACCGCCTCAAATTCGTCAAGGCGTGCAAGATTTTCCACGAGCTGCTCGCGCGCGACGACAACGAGAAGGCGCCCCAGGTCGACCTCGAGGCGGAGACGCGCGTCATGGGCGTCTCGCCCGCCGAGAAGAAGCTCATCAAGCCGCTCGTCGAAAAACTCAACCACAAGTGCATCACGGTGGACGACATCGTCGCCGCCGTCTCGACCAACCTCGATCTGCAGTACGGCATCGGCACCATCGACGAGATCGACCACCTCGGCAACCGCCGCGTGCGTTCGGTGGGCGAGCTGCTCCAGAACCAGCTGCGCATCGGCATGAGCCGCCTCGAGCGCCTCATCAAGGAGCGCATGGCGACCGCCGACCCGATGGAGGTCACGCCCTCGTCGCTCATCAACGTGCGTCCCATCTCCGCCGTCATCCGCGAGTTCTTCGGATCCTCCCAGCTCTCGCAGTTCATGGATCAGACCAACCCCATCGCGGAGCTGACCCACAAGCGCAAGCTCTCCGCGCTCGGCCCCGGCGGCCTCAACCGCGACCGCGCGACCTTCGAAGTGCGCGACGTTCACCACTCGCACTACGGCCGTATGTGTCCCATCGAGACCCCCGAAGGTCAGAACATCGGTCTTATCTCCTCGCTTGCGACCTTTGCAAAGGTCAACGAGTTCGGCTTCATCATGGCGCCCTACCGCAAGGTGGACAAGGCGACGGGCATCGTCACCGATCACGTCGACTATCTGACGGCGGACGAGGAAGACCGCTACGTCGTCGCGCAGGCGAATGAGCCGCTCGACGAGGAAGGGCACTTCGTCAACGCCCGCGTCGGCTGCCGCCACCGGGAACTCATCACCGAGATGCCCCGCGAGGCGATCGACTACATGGACGTTTCCCCCAAGCAGCTCGTCTCCGTCGCAACGGCGCTCATTCCCTTCCTGGAGAACGACGATACCAACCGCGCCCTCATGGGCTCGAACATGCAGCGCCAGGCAGTGCCCCTTCTCAAGACGGAACCTGCCATCGTCGCGACGGGCATCGAGGAAGCCATCGCCCGCGACTCGGGCGTCATGGTGCGCGCCAAGGAGGCGGGCGTCGCCGTCGGCGTCTCCTCCGATCTCATCAAGATCCGCGAGGACAGCGGCTTCATCACCGAATATCCCTTAAAGAAATTCCAGCGCTCCAACCAGGGCACCTGCCTCAACCAGCGGCCCATCATCTCGACGGGCGACCGCGTCGCAAAGGGCGACGTCATTGCGGACGGCCCCTCGACGTGGGGCGGCGAGCTTGCCCTCGGCAAGAACATCCTCGTCGGCTTCATGGAGTGGGAGGGCTATAACTACGAGGACGCAATCCTCATCTCCGAAAAGCTCGTGCAGGACGACGTGTTCACGTCCATCCACATCGAGGAGCACGAGACGGAAGCGCGCGACACCAAGCTCGGCGAAGAGGAGATCACCCGCGACATTCCCAACGTCGGCGACGACGCCCTCAAGGATCTGGACGAGGACGGCATCGTGCGCATCGGCGCCGAAGTCAGTTCCAACGATATCCTCGTCGGCAAGGTCACGCCCAAGGGCGAGACCGAACTCACCCCCGAAGAGCGGCTGCTCCGCGCCATCTTCGGCGAGAAGTCGCGGGAAGTGCGCGATACCTCCCTGCGTGTTCCGCACGGGGAAGGCGGTATCGTCGTGGACGTCAAGATCTTCACCCGCGAGAACAAGGACGAACTTTCGCCCGGCGTCAACAAGCTGGTGCGCGTCTACATCGCGCAGAAGCGTAAGATCCAGGTCGGCGACAAGATGGCGGGCCGCCACGGAAACAAGGGTGTCATCTCCCGCGTGCTGCCGCAGTGCGATATGCCCTTCCTGCCCGACGGAACGCCGCTGCAGATCCTGCTCAACCCGCTGGGCGTGCCTTCCCGAATGAACATCGGACAGGTGCTCGAAGTGCACCTCGGCTATGTGTGCCGCCAGCTCGGCTGGAAGATCGCGACGCCCGTCTTCGACGGCGCGACCGAGAAGGACATCGAGCAGCTGTTCGCGGAAAACAATCTCTACAATCCCGAAGGCAAGGTGGACGGCAAGTTCCAGGTGTTCGACGGCAGAACGGGCGAACCCTTCGAGAACCGCGTCACCATCGGCATCATGTATATGATCAAGCTCATCCACCTCGTGGACGACAAGATCCATGCCCGTTCCATCGGCCCTTACTCGATGGTCACGCAGCAGCCCCTCGGCGGCAAGGCGCAGTTCGGCGGACAGCGTTTCGGCGAAATGGAGGTCTGGGCGCTCGAGGCATACGGCGCCGCGCACATCCTGCAGGAGATCCTCACCGTCAAGTCGGACGACATCGTCGGCCGCGTCAAGACATATGAGAGCATCGTCAAGGGCAACAACATCTCCGAGCCGGGCATCCCCGAGGCGTTCAAGGTGCTCCTCAAGGAGCTGCAGTCGCTTGCGCTCGACGTCAAGGTGCTCACCGAGAACAACGAGGAACTCATCATCCGCGAGTTCGACGACGAGGAGGACACGCGCGAGGCGCGCCGCGACGAGCGCCGCGACCTCGACGAGCAGGAGATCGACTTCTCCTACGACGACGAGGACGAGGAGGACGACGAGAGCTTCGGCTCCATCTTCGACGAGGCAGGGGAGGACGAGGACTTCGTGTCCGACGACCTGTTCGATTCGGACGACGACGAGGACGATCTCTCCGACGTGGACGAGGATTTCTCCTTCGGCAATCTCTTCGGCGACGACGAGGATGAGAAGAAGGACGACAAGGACGAAAAGGACGAAAAGGGCAGCGCGAGCGACCTCTTCGGCGACGATGACGAGTAAAGGGAGGATTGTATGTACGAGTTAAACGATTTCAATTCCATTCAGATCAGCATTGCTTCTCCCGAAAAGATCAGGGAATGGTCGTACGGCGAGGTCACCAAGCCCGAGACCATCAACTACCGCACGCAGAAGCCCGAACGCGACGGCCTGTTCTGCGAAAAGAGCTTCGGCCCGACCAAGGACTGGGAGTGCCACTGCGGAAAGTACAAGCGCATCCGTTACAAGGGCATCATCTGCGAGAAGTGCGGCGTGGAAGTTACGCGCGCCAAGGTGCGCCGCGAGCGCATGGGGCACATCGAGCTTGCCGCGCCTGTCTCGCACATCTGGTATTTCCGCGGCGTTCCCTCCAAGATCGGCCTGCTGCTCGACATGGGCCCCAAGGCGCTCGAGCAGGTCATCTACTTCGCCGCATACACCGTGCTCGATCCCGGCTACCTCAACAAGGTGACCGTGCTGCTGCACGACGGCAGCTTTGATGCCTTCGGCGGCAAGACGCACGCCGCGATCGTCGGCATGAGCCGCGTGGAGGACGTCAGAGTGTTCACGGGCGAAAACGCCCGTCAGGAGGCGAAGGCGGCATTTGCGGAGGCGCTCTCCGGCGAGACCGCCGCAGAGGAGTCTCTTCTGGCTGCCGCCCGCGAACTCAACGATCTCAACGACGTCTCGCCCACGGCGGCGAAGACGGCGGACGATATGAAGGCGCTGCTCGGCAAGATGCAGGGCGGCGCGGTCGCCGAGCTTTGGACGCTCAAAGACCGTTCGGCGGAGGGCGGCAAGACGTATGTGCTGCAGCGCCGCCGGGCAAAGCTTCTGAAGAGCTGCTCCGTCGAGGATGCCGAGACGAAGGAAGCCGTCATGAAGCTCGAGGACGAGAGCATCACCTACAAGCAGGTCATCAATGACAGAAAGGTGCGCGACATCGAAGAGCTCGTCGGCGATCCCTCGGTGACGGGGCTGAAAGTCGGCATGGGCGCCGAGGCGATCCGTGAGCTCCTGCAGGCGGTCGATCTCGAAAAGGAGAGCGAAGAGGCCAAGGAGATCATCGACAGCAATGCGTCCGGCCCCAAGCGCGTCAAGGCGATCAAGCGCATCGAGATCATCGAGGCATTCCGCAAGAGCGGCAACAAGCCCGAGTGGATGATCCTCACCGTGCTTCCCGTCATTCCGCCCGACCTGCGCCCGATGGTGCAGCTCGACGGCGGCAGATTCGCGTCCTCCGACCTCAACGATCTCTATCGCCGCGTCATCAACCGCAACAACCGCTTGAAGCGCATGATCGAGCTGAGCGCGCCCGAAATGATCGTCAAGAACGAGAAGCGTATGTTGCAGGAGGCGGTCGATGCCCTCATCGACAACGGCCGCCGCGGCAAGCCGCTCTCCGGGCCTTCCAACCGCGAGCTGAAGTCTCTCTCCGGGCTGCTGCGCGGCAAGCAGGGACGCTTCCGTCAGAACCTGCTCGGCAAGCGCGTCGACTATTCCGGCCGTTCGGTCATCGTCGTCGGCCCCGAACTCAAGATCTATCAGTGCGGCCTTCCCAAGGAGATGGCGATCGAGCTGTTCAAGCCCTTCGTCATGAAACGCCTTGTGGAGACGGGCAAGTGCCACAATATCAAAAGCGCAAAGCGCACCGTCGAGAAGGGCAAGGATTTCGTCTGGGACGTTCTCGAGGACGTCATCAAAGAGCATCCCGTGCTGCTCAACCGCGCGCCCACGCTGCACCGTCTGTCCATCCAGGCGTTCGAGCCCATCCTCATCGAGGGCAGAGCCATCAAGATCAGCCCGCTCGTCTGCGGCCCCTTCAACGCCGACTTCGACGGCGACCAGATGGCAGTGCACCTTCCGCTCTCCATCGAGGCGCAGGCAGAGGCGAGATTTCTGATGCTCTCCGCGAACAACATCCTGAAGCTCGCGGACGGCAAGTCGGTCATGAGCCCCACGCAGGACATGATCATCGGCGCCTACTATCTCACCATTCTCCGCAGGGAGGAGGGGAGAAAGTACAACGAACTCTGCCGTCCCGACGAGAACGGCGAGGAGTATATCCCGCCCGTCTATGCCTCCTTCGACGAGGCGCTCATGAGCTATCAGCTCAAGGACGTGCACTGCGAGGATGAGATCTACGTCCGCCGCACGGTGGAGCTGCCCGCGGGCAAGTTCGACGATCTGCCCCTTCCCTACGAGCGCACCTTCGACCGCGACGTCAACGTGCCCAACAACGGCATCCGCGGCCACGTCTTCGTCACCAAGGACGAGGAGACGGGCAGAATGACCGTCACGGGTACCATCAAGACGACGGTGGGGCGCATCATCTACAACGACAATATGCCGCAGGATCTCGGCTTCGTCAAGCGCGAGAACCCCGAGGATTACCTCAAGCTGGAGCTTTCCACCGAGTTCATCGGCGGCGCAAAGGCGATCGGCAAGAAGCACCTCTCGCGCATCGTCGAGGCGTGCTTCAAGACGGGCTATGCGCCCAAGGCGGCGGCGGTGCTCGACGCCATCAAGGAGCGCGGCTACAAGTATTCGACGATCGCGGCACTCACGACGTCCGTCTTCGACATGAAGATCCCGCAGGAGAAGGCGGGCATCGTCGAGAAGGCGGAGGAGCAGGTCGCAGGCATCGCCAAGAAGTACGCGCGCGGCCTTCTGCGCGAAGAGGAGCGCTACAACGCGGTCATCAAGGTCTGGGACGACGCGACGGACGAGGTGGCAAAACTTCTCAAGGAGCAGGGCGCTGCCGACAAGTTCAACCCCATCTGGATGATGGCGGACTCGGGCGCGCGCGGCTCCATCGACCAGATCAAGCAGCTCTCGGGGATGCGCGGCCTCATGGTCAACCCGCAGGGCAAGAAGATCGAAGTTCCCGTCAAGTCGTGCTTCCGAAACGGCCTTTCCGTTCTCGAATACTTCATCTCCTCGCACGGCGGCCGAAAGGGCCTCGCCGACACGGCGCTCAAGACGGCAGACTCGGGGTATCTGACCCGTCGTCTCGTCGACGTATCGCAGGATGTCATCGTCCGCGAGGAGGACTGCTGCGCGGGCAGAAAGCCCCGTCCCACCTTCGTCAAGGCGATCACCAATGCCTCGGGCGACATCATCGAGTCGCTGGAAGACAGACTGACGGGCAGATTCGCCGCCGAGGACATCCTCGGAGACGACGGCGAAGTGCTCGTCAAGTGCAACGAGATGATCGGCGAGAGCATGGCAAAGACCATCGCTTCCCTCGCGTGCTATCAGGAAACGGGCGTGCCCATCCGTTCCATCTTCACCTGCACGACGCGCTACGGCGTCTGCGCGAAGTGCTACGGCAAGGACATGGCGACCACCCTTCCCATCAAGGTGGGCGAGGCGGTCGGCGTCATTGCGGCGCAGTCCATCGGCGAACCCGGCACGCAGCTCACGATGCGTACCTTCCACACGGGCGGTATTGCGGCAACGGGCGACATCACCCAGGGTCTTCCCCGTGTCGAGGAACTCTTCGAGGCGAGAAAGCCCAAGGGCGTTGCGACCATCTGCGAGTTCAAGGGCGTTGCCTCCGTCAACGATCAGGATACGGGCGCCAAGCATGTCGTCATCCGCGATGAGGTGACGGGCGCCGAGCTCAAGGATTATGAACTTCCCTTCAATGCGGAGCTTCTGGTCAAGACGGGCGACAAGGTGGTTCCCGGCACGCAGATCAACGCCGGCTCGGTCAACCCGCAGGACATCATCCGCGTCGAGGGCGTCAAGGGCGTGCAGGATTACATTCTGCACGAGGTGCAGTCCGTCTACCGTTCGCAGGGCGTGGACATCAACGACAAGCACGTCGAGATCATTGTCCGCCAGATGATCCGCAAGGTGCGCGTGGAGAACGCCGGTACCACCGATCTTCTGCCCGGGCAGTTCGTCGATATGTTCACCTTTGAGGAACAGAATGAAAAGACCATTCAGGAGGGCGGTATCCCCGCAACGGCTAAGCGTGTGCTGCTCGGCATCACCAAGGCGGCGCTCGCGACCGATTCCTTCCTGTCGGCGGCATCCTTCCAGGAGACCAGTCGCGTCCTCACCGAGGCGGCCATCTGCACCAAGCGCGACCCGCTCATCGGCCTGAAGGAGAACGTCATCATCGGCAAGCTCATCCCTGCCGGAACGGGGATGAAGGACTACAAGAATGTGTCCGTGCAGTCCACGGGCGGCTATCGCGATATGTTCGCGGCGGCAGCGGACGACGGCACGAATGCCTGAGGCTTCGGTCAACAAAAAATCGCACGTTCGCGTGCGATTTTTTTGTTGAAAAAATTTTTTGGAAATTTTTCAGATTTCTCCAACAAACGGACACGCTCGTGCGTTGTATGGGTGAAGGCAGCGAGAGACTGCCGAAAGGAGGAATCGGATCATGAAAAAATTACTTGCTTTGACGATCGCAGCGGTTGCAGGTGCTTCGCTCCTCGCCTTTGCGGGTTGTGCGAATGACGGATCGGACAAGATGATCGGGACGGGCGGTCTCGGCGGCGGCGCGGGAACGGCGGCGGAGGCGGGCGTCAAGAGCGCGTATGCACTCGGCGCGGTCACGACGGCGAGCCTGCTGCAGCAGACGGGCGGCGGCATGGCGCTTGCCGCAGCGCCTGCGGACGGGGCGCTGCAGGAGGACGTGGAGGCGTTCAGCGAGTATTTCGAGCTTCTGGACGTCTTCCTCGATGAAGGGGCGATCGACGTGCGCGTCACCGAAAACACCGATACGTCCTACGCATTTTCGACCAAACTCACCGTCGTGGGGGCGCTCCCGGGCGGAGAGGAGGCGTCGTACACCATGTACTATACCGAGACGGAGTCGCGCGCCTACGAGGATCGGGATGACGACGAATGGGAGACGGGCGTCGCCTATTCGCTGGAGGGCGTGCTGGAGATGAACGGCGTCGCCTACGAGATGACGGGCTTCCGCGTCTCCGAGCAGGAGCGGGAGGGACGCGAGGAGGAGCGCAGCGAATCGCTCTGGATCATGGCGCGCGATCCCGCCGATCCCGGCAGCTATGTGCGCATGGATGTCGAGAGCGAAGAGGAAAAGGAGGGCGGCGAACAGGAGCAGGAGCGCGAATTTGTCTACCGCGTCTACCGCGGCGGCAGGCTCTGGGAGCAGACGAGCGTCTCCTTCGAGAACGAGAGCGAGCGCGGCGAGGACGAGACGGAGTACGAGGTCTCCATCCTCAAGGATGGCGCGCGCAGCCTGTTCAGCGTGGAGCGCGAGGAACGCGCGGGCGGCAGCGCCTCCATCGGCGTGCGCTATTCGACGCCCGACGGTCAGGGCAGATTCGTCGTCACCAAGCGCGCGGACGGCTCTTATGTCTACACCTTTGACGACGGCACCTTCTTCGAGGACGATTTCTTCGATTGAGGCGGTTGACAGGCGCAAAGATGTAAGGTATAGTATAGACGGATACTGTTGATCGGGAGGAAAGGGCATGACGCTCGAAGAGGCGCTCGGGACATTGGCGCAGGGGGATACGTCGGCGTTCGACGAGATCTACCGCATGACGCGCGGGACGGTGTATTACATCGCGCTCTCCTATGTGCGCGAACGGATGCTCGCCGAGGACGTCATGCAGACCACCTATCTCAAGGTGCTGTCCAACGCGGCGCGCTTCCGCCCCGGGAGCAACGCCGCCGCGTGGATCGCGCGCATTGCGCGAAACGAGGCGATCGACCTCCTGCGCAGGCGCCGCCGCGAGGTGTCGGTGGACGAGCGGGAGAACCCGCTTCCCTTCGGCGTGCGCGACGTCGACGAGTACGGTCTGCTCATCGATCTTGCACGCAGGATCCTGAAGCGGGAGGAGTTTTCCGTGCTGCTGCTGGCGGCGGCACAGGGGTACAAGCGGCGGGAGATCGCCGAGATGCTCTCCATGCCGCTGCCCACCGTCACCTGGCATTATACGCGCGCCGTCAAAAAGATGCAGGAGGCGCTGCGGGAGGAGCGGGAACAGCCCCGCGGAGGAGGCATTGTGGACAGACGCGAATTGGAGGCGGAGCTTCGGCGGGAGGCGCAGGAGCATACGCCCGACGTGTACCGCCGCGTGATGAACGCGCCCCGTGCGCCGCAGGGCGAAGTGCTCGTCCGGTCGCGGCGGCCCGCCGTCATCGCCGCCTGCGTCCTGGCGGGCGTGCTGCTCATCCTGGCGTGCGTGCTGCCCTTCGCGCTGCGTGCCGATGCGGGCGGCGCGGGCGGAATGTTCTACATCAGCATCAACCCCTCGGCGGAGTTCGTCGTCGAGAATGACAAAGTGACGTCGGTGAAGGCGCTCAACCGCGACGCGGCGCTGCTGCTCGCGGGCGAGGACTTCACCGGCATGACGCCGGAGGACGCGGGCGCACGGTTTGCGGAACTCTCCGAGCAAAAGCATCTCATCACGGCGCAGGGCATCGGCGTGTATGCGACGGGCGAGGACGGCGCGGAGCTGGAACGGCGCGTGCGCGACCGGCTCTCGGGCGAATACGGCGCGTCCTATGCGGTCGGAACGCTCTCCGACGCCGACTTCAACGCCTTGCTCGCCGCCTACGACGAGCGGGCGATGGGGGATTTCGAGGATTACCTTGCCCGCGAGCTGTCCCATCTGCGCGAAGATTTTGCCCGGAGCGTGCGCGATCTGACCGCGACGTATGCCGCCGATCTTGACGCGGTGTTCGCGGGCAGCATGACGCAGGCGGCGTTCAATGCCAAGTATCTCTATCTCGGCGAGGACTGCATCTTCGAGGACGGCGACGAGCGCCGCGGCGAGCTTCTGGAGGAGTTCGAAGAGCTGTGCCGCGACATCGACCGATACGGTGACGCATATATCTTTGACGAGCTGTTCGATGAGTTCCTCGAGACGGTGGAAGATCTCTACGAGACGGACGACGATGATGACGATGATGATGACGACGACGATGATGACGATTGAGCGCGCTTTGAACGCGCGGTCGGGCGGCGGGATCTCCGCCGCCCGTTTTTTTGAGAAGATCTGCGTGCCTGCGCCCCGGATGTCGGAGACGTCCGGGGCGTGTTGCGTTTCCGGCGGATTTTTGCGGGCGATCATCGGAAGGAGGGAAGTTAAAATATACTCTCAAAATTTTTTCTGAAATTTTTTCCGATGCTATTTACATTATCGGGAATGTATGATAGGATGAAACACGTCAAAAAAGCGGAAGTTTGCCCGGGATCCTTCCCTGAAAAATATTCTCCCGCGGGCAAAATGCGGCAAATTTCCGAAAACCTCTTGCGTTCGCCCGGAAATTGCGATACACTGTTCCGGCAAGGGGATACCGATCTTCAGACGGGGAAGCGCAGCCGTGCGCTTCGCGTCCGATCAGGTTCCTGCACAGAGGAGGATGAAATGTATGCGTTGGCAGATCGCGGAGAACAAGCGCCGCATCGTATCGGAAGACTTTGAAGGACATTCGGACAAATTGGAGATGAGCGGCGAGCGCGTCTCGGGCGTCATCGGCTACGGCGTGAGGGAGGGCGAACCATTTTATACGCGGCAGTTTGTCTATCCGATGTTCCGCATACAGCCCAACAATACGCACGGGAGCTATCAGGCGGAGTGCAGAGAGGCGCCGATCGCCTTTGAGGAGCGCGAACAGTTCGATCGCGTCGAGCTGGACGGCGTGCTGTCGGTGTATTCGCACGCGGGCGCACTTCGTATCGTGCGCAGGTTTTTCCCGTCCGTGACGCGCGCCGTCTTCTATGAACAGATCGAACTCGAAAACACGGGCGCGCGGGCGGTATCTCCCAAGTGGGAAAATTGCCGCCGCTTTGATGCGCGGCGCGCGTGCGAGGGGAACGTGTATGCGGAGTGCGTCTGCCGCACGCCCTGCCGCCCCGTTGCGGCGGGGGAGCGGCTCGTGCTTGTGTTCGGCTACGGCGCACGCTTTGCGAACACGGCGATCGCCCTCGAGCGCGATCCCCTGTCTGCACGCCGCAGCCGCGTTTTAGAGCTCATGTCGCAGTGCGATATGACGACGGGCAATGACGTCGTGGATACCATGTTCGCCTTCGCCAAGGTGCGCGCGGGGGAGAGCCTTTTCAGAACGGGCAAGGGGCTCATCCATTCCCCGGGCGGTCTTGCCTACTATGCGGCGATCTGGTGCAACGATGAATGCGAATACGCCGCGCCGTGGTTCGCCTTTACGGGCGACAAACAGGAGGCGGAGGCGATCGGGAATATCTACGGCTGGTTCGAACCGTACATGGGCGACGAATATCAGTCTCTCCCGAGCAGCATCATCTGTGAGGGCAGGGACAACTTCGGCTGCGCGGGCGATCGCGGCGACGTGGAGATGTACTTCTACGGGCTGACGCGCGTCCTTTTAACGCGCGGACAGCTGCCGAGCGCGGCGCAGCAGCGGGCGCTTGCGTGGTGCGCGGAATTTATCCGCAGGAACACGACGGCGGAGGGGGTCATCTTCTCGGACAGCGACGAGCTGGAAAACCGCATCTCTTCGGGGGTCAACCTCTCCACCTCCTCGCTCGCCTATGGCGGACTGGGGAACTATGCCGTCCTTCTGGAGCGCATGGGGCGGGCGGACGAGGCGCAGGACATCCTCGCCATGCAGTCCCGCCTTGCGGACGCCATCGAACGTTATTTCGGCGGCGAGGTGTCCGGGTATTCCACCTATCACTATCACAAGGGCTGCGACGTCATCCGCGCGTGGAACTGCCTGCCCGTGTATATGGGGATCGGAACGCGCGCGAAGGAGACGCTCGGAAGCATCGACGACAAACTCTGGACGGATGGCAGCTGCCGCACGACCGAGGGCGAGAAAATTTTGTGGGATCGCAGCGCGCTCTACTATCTCATGTCGCTTCTGCGCGCAGGGGAGACGGAGCTTGGCTGGAAACGACTCAAAGAGTATTGTACCGCGCGCCTGCTGGGCGAGCACGTTCCCTATGCGGTGGAGGCGTACCCCGAGGGCGGGATGCGCCATCTGAGCGGCGAGAGCGCGCTTTTGTGCCGCGTCATGACGGACGGGCTGTGCAACATCGTCTTTACAAAAGAAGGATACCGCGTCGGCGGCCGCCTCCCGCAGGAGGTGGATCGCATTGTCGTCGAGAATCTTTTCCTCAACGGAAAGACGGAGGATCTCCATGTTGAACGGTAAGTTTATCGGCGTGCGCGAGGACGCGAACGTCTTTGCATTGGAACAAAAATTTACGGTACGCTGCGGGCAAAACGTAACCATGCGCATGACGGCGCTCGGGGTGTACTTTGCCGAGGTCAACGGCGTGCGGGTGGGGGATGCGTATCTTGCTCCCGGCTGGACATCGTACAAAAAGACATTGCAGGTGCAGGAATACGACATCACCTCGCTCCTTCGCGCGGGGGAAAACACGCTCTCCGTCACGGTGGGCGAGGGGTGGTGCTGCGGCCCGCTCACCTGGGAGAGAAAGAACCCGTATGGCCTCAAAAAGGCGGCGTGCGTCGATCTCCTCGCCGACGGGGAGGTCATCCTCTCCACCGATGAGCGCTGGACGGCGCGCGAGAGCCATATCCGCGCGAGCGGCATCTACGACGGCGAGACGGTCGATCTCACGGCGGCGTGCAGACCGCTCACGCCCGTGGAAGTGCCCTTCGACAGATCCGCGCTCACGGCGCAGATCTCCGAACCCGTTCGCAACATTGAGCGCATTGCCGTCAAAGAGGTCATCCGCACCCCCCGCGGGGAGCTTGTCTACGACTTCGGACAGAACATGGCGGGCGTCGTGGAAGTAAGGACGCCCGAAAACTTCGACGGCACGCTCACGCTGCGGTTTGCGGAGATCCTGGTGGGCGGCAACTTCTACACGGACAACCTTCGCTCGGCAAAGGCGACGGATACGTTCACGGCAAAGGGCGCGCACACCTTTGTGCCCGAATTTACCTTCCACGGCTTCCGCTATCTGAAGGCGGAGGGGGCGGAGCTGCCCGCAGAGTGCTTCACCGCGCTCGTGCGCCATACCGACATGAAGCGCACGGGAACCATTCAAACGGACAACGCGCGTTTCCAACGATTGTATGAAAACGTCATTTGGGGGCAGAGGGGGAACTTTGTGGACATTCCCACCGACTGCCCGCAGCGGGATGAGCGTCTCGGCTGGACGGGGGACATCAACGCCTTCTGCCGCACGGCGGCGTACAACTTCGACATCCGCGCGTTCATGAAGAAGTGGCTGAAAGCGCTGCGCGACGATCAGACGGAGCAGGGGGAAATTCCCTTCTATGCGCCCGACGTATTGGAGGAACACGGCACGGACGCCATGTGGAGCGACGCCGTCACGATGGTGCCGTGGACGCTCTACGAGATGTACGGCGATCGTTCCTTTCTTACAGAGAATTTTGAGGCGATGAAGAAGTTTCTCGCCGCCCGCGACGCGAACGCGGAGAACGGGCTTGTGGTGCGCGGGCACGAGTTCGGCGACTGGCTGGCGATGGATAAGGAGCAGATGATGGCCGACTCGCCCCTCGGCAGGACGGACGTGTACTTTTTATCGAGCGTCTTCTACGCCGTTTCCGCAAAGATCGTGGCAGACACCGCGGCATTGCTCGGCGACGGCGACGCGGAGAAGTACCGCAAGAAGTACGAGGATATCCTGGGCAGCGTGCGCAGAGAGTATCTCACGCAGGGCGGACGGCTCGCCTTCGATACGGTCACGGCGCAGGCGGTCGCGCTGCACTTCGGGATCGTTCCCGAATGTTTCCGCGCAAAGCTCGCCGCGCAGCTCAACGCGAACGTGCTCTCGCACGGCTGCCGCATGGCGACGGGGTTCATCGGCTCGCCCTTCCTCCTGTTCGCGCTCGCGGACAACGGGTACTTCGACACGGCGAGACGGGTGCTTCTCGGCAATGGTTTCCCCGGCTGGCTGTACGAGGTGGATATGGGTGCGACGACCATCTGGGAGCGGTGGAATTCCCTGCTTCCCGACGGCACGCCAAACCCGGACGGCATGAACAGTTACAACCACTACGCCTACGGGTCGGTGATGGAGTTCGTCTATCGCCGCATTGCGGGCATCGAGGCGAAGGCGCCCGGGTTCGCGAAGCTCCTCGTCGCGCCGCACCCCGTCAAGGGGCTGCCCGTTCTGCACGCGGAATATGAGAGCGTAAAGGGCAGGATCGTCTCCGACTATGTGCAAAAGGACGGAAAGATCACATACGTCATCACGATTCCGGAACATATCGAGGCGGAGATCGCCCTTCCCGGCGAGGAGCGCGTCGCGGTGACGGGCGGTACGTACACCTTCGAACGGGCGAGCGAGGAGCTTTCCTGCGAGCCGTACACGCCCGAGAGCACGGTGACGGAGGTGTTTGAGAACCCCAAGGCGGTAAAGGCGTTCAACGAGGTGTTCGGCGGCATCTTCACGGGCAGCGAGATCGCATGGATGAAGAGCGAGCCGAAGACGCTGCAGTTCATGGCGGAGTTCCGCGACATGGAGAAGAAGATGCGCCTTTCCGACTTCCCCGCAATGCTTGCAAGGGCAAATGAAAGATTCAGACGTTCATAGGAGAAAGACATGAAAAAGGAACAGCTTACGACAGACGAGAAGCTCCGCCTGCTGTGCGGGAAGGGGCTTTGGCGCACGGAGGACTTTGACGGAAAACTCGAGAACGTCCGCATGACGGACGCCTCGATGGGCGTGCGGATGCCGATGCATCAGAACGAATGGCAGGATGAGGCGCCCTCCGTCGCCTATCCCTCCATGCAGATGCTCGCAAACACCTGGGACAAAGAGACCGTCCGCACCTATGCGGAATGTGTGGCGGACGACTGTCTGGACGCGGGGGCGGACGTGCTGCTCGGCCCCGGCGTGAACATCAAGCGCGACCCGCTGTGCGGGCGCAATTTCGAGTATCTCTCGGAAGATCCCTTCCTTGCGGGAACGCTGGGCAGGGAGTATGTCGCCGCCATGCAGGGCGAGGGCGTCGCGGCGTGCGTCAAGCACTTCTGCGCGAACAACGCGGAGACCAACCGCCGCCAGCAGACGAGCGACGTGGATGAACGCGCCCTGAGGGAGATCTACTATCTTCCCTTCGCGATCGCCTGCGAGGCGAAGCCCGTCAGCATCATGTGCAGCTATAACCGCATCAACGGCGTGCGGGCGTCCGAGTACAAGAAGGGATTCGACATTCTGCGCAAAGAGTACGCCTTTGACGGGATCGTCATCTCCGACTGGGACGCGGTGAAAGACCGCACGGCGTCCGCAAATGCGGGGCTTGCGCTCGAGATGCCCTTCCACCGGGAGAACTACGAACAGCTCGTCGCGGGATACAGGGCGGGCAAGCTCTCCGATGAGACGCTGGACGCGCTCTCGGAGCAGGTGCTTTCCTTCGTCGCGCGCTGCAAGGCGCTCGGAAAGGGCAAGTCGAGCAGGCGCACGAAAGAGGAGCGCATTGCGTTCACGCAGCGCGCGGAGGAGGAGGGCATCGTCCTTCTCAAAAACAACGGCGTGCTGCCGCTGAAAAAGGGAGCAACGCTCTCCATGTGCGGCCTGTACGCCCGTCCGTGCGCCTATGAATGGAGCAAAAATCCCGAACTGCTCTCGGGCGGCGGCTCCGGAAGAGTCATCCGTCTGACGCCCATGTTCGACATGAAGGCGCTCTTGGAAGAGAAATTCGGCGAGATCGCATACGAGCCGGCGTTTACGGACAACAGCGTGAACGATTCCTTCATGGATCAGGGCGTCGCCGTGCGCAACGCGGCGGAGCGGGATGTCAACCTCGTGTTTGCGGGAACGGGTTCGCAGATCGAGACGGAGGGGCGCGACCGTGCCTCCATGCGGCTCGCGGCAGCGCAGGAGCGCACCATTCTCGACACGGCGGCAGTCAATCCGAATACCGTCGTGGTGCTCTTTGCGGGTGCGCCCGTCGACATGAGCGCATGGCTCGACAAGGTCGCCGCCGTCGTCTGGGCGGGATTCCCGGGCGAGCGGGGCGGCGAGGCGCTCGTCAATATCCTGACGGGCAGCGTCTGCCCGAGCGGAAAGCTCTCCGAGACGTTCCCCAAGACATATGAGGATACCCCCGTGTTCCGGGAATACCGCGACAGCCAGGTCACCCGCTACGCGGAGGGGCTTGACGTCGGCTACCGTTACTACGACCGTCATCCCGAGGGGGTGCAGTTCCCGTTCGGCTTCGGGCTGAGCTACACGCAGTTTGTCTATCACGATCTCTCCCTCAGGACGGACGGCGAGCGCATCTATGTGCGCTATTGTATCAAAAACGCGGGAACGTATGATGCAAAAGAGGTCTCCGAGGTGTATGTGCGCCCCGTTATGCCCATGGTGTACCGCCCGATCAAGGAGCTGAAGGGCTTTGAAAAGACATGTGTGAAAGCGGGCGGAGAGGCGCAGGCGGAGGTCGTCCTCGACGGGCGCGCGCTCGCCTACTGGTCGACGGCAAGGGATGCCTGGACGGTGGACGACGGCGTGTATGAGATCGCCGTCGCCGCCTCCGCGCAGGACATCCGTCTCGTCGGGAAAGTGAAAGTGACGGACGGCAAGCTCGTCGTTCTGTCCTGAGCGTTTTCTCGCTTTCATAGATGGAAATATTCCGATCGGCGATCCGATCGGATCAAAGGAGAAAAAATATGAGTTATTGCACCAACATCCCCGTCACGGAGAACATCCGGCTCGATCTGTTCACCGACACCGCCTTCCGCATCCGCACTTCGTCGCTGGAAGGGGAGGCGTTCCCGCCGCAGTACGAGATCCCGTTTGCGGTCGGCAAGACGACGCCCTGGCAGCCCGTCGCCTATACGACGGACACGCGGGACGGCTCCATGCTCGCGGTGCGCACGGCGAAGCTCGCGATCTACGTCCGCAAGGATACGGGCGCCTTTATCGTGGAGCGTGCGGACGGACTGCGTCTCTATCCCGAGATGGCGCCCAAGTACGGGATGTTCCTCAACCACTGCATCGTATTCGACGGCGCGAGCTTCCACGGGGAGCCGACGAACTGTTCGCGCTATGCGCACTGGTTCTATTCGGAAAAAAGCGGGGGATACGACGTACATCTTGCCGAGGATGCCCTCTTCGATACCTACTTCATCTACGGGGAGAGCTATCGTTCGGGGTATGCGCAGTTCAATGAACTCGTGGGCGCGGAGCCGATGCTCGCGCGCAAGGGATACGGTTTCTATCAGACGCAGCACCTCGGCGCGGAGGGGACTCAGCCGCTCCTCATGCGCGTCGCCGAACTGTTCCGCGAGCGCGATATTCCGTGCGATACGCTCATTCTCGATTTCGAGTGGGGCGACGGCGCCAACAACGGCAAGGAGATGCCGTGGGGATCGGGGCTGGACTGGTCGGACGCCTATCGTTCGCCCCTTTCGCCCGCGGAGATGCTCGCCAAGCTCAAGGAGATGCACTTCGACGTGATGGTCATCCACCACAGTGTTCCCGCCTATGAGGGCAGGAGCGACGAGGGCTGGGTGTGCTATGAATATCCCGAGAACGTCTGGTGGGGAAAGATGGAGGAACTGCTCGCCATCGGCGTGGACGGAACATGGCAGGATACGCGGCAGACGGATGTCACCAATGCCCGCGTCTATGCGGGACTGGAAAAGAGGACGGGGCGCCGCGTGCGGATGCTCTGCAACTATGACGTCTATCGGGATTCGAGCTGGACGAAGGAGTGCGTGATGATCCCGTACCGGCAGCGCATCGGCGGAAGACGGGCGCCCTTCTCCTGGACGGGGGATATGTCGCTCGACAAGTGGAGCGAGCTCTCCTTCCAGGTGCGGGCGATCGTCGGGGAACACGGCGCGCTCAAGGGCATTTCCTATCTCACAAGCGACGGCTCGCGGCCGGGGGAGCGGGCGCTCGCGATGCGGAGCGATCAGTTCCTCGCACTCAATTCGGTCGCGCGTTCGCATAACCATAAGCCGTGGCAGCGTTCGGAGAGCGCGGAGGAGTTCGCCGAGCGCATTGCGATCAATAAGGAAAAGGACGAGGCGGGCAGCCGGCCGGAGAAAGACCCGCTGGGGCTTACGCACATGGATCTTGTGCAGGAGGAAAATGCACGCAAGTATCTGAAGCTCCGCTATCGCCTGTTCCCGTACCTGTATTCGGCGGCGCGCGTGACATATGACACGGGCCTTCCCATGACGCGGCCTCTGATGGTGGCGTTCGAGGAGGACGCAAACTGCAGCGCGGGGCAGTATCCTGCGGAGTATCTGCTCGGTGACAGCCTGCTCGTCTGCCCCGTCTGTGCGCCCGTACAGCGGATGAAAGTGTACTTCCCCCAAGGCGAGTGGATCGGGTTCTTTGACGGAGCGCGCTATGCAGGCGGCTGCGAGCGGGAGATCGACGTGAGCGACGTCTCCGTCCTGCCGTTCTTTGTGAAAAACGGCGCCGTGCTTCCCATGCGCACGCCGTGCAGCTATCTCGACGATGCGGACGAAACGCTGGAACTTCACATCTTCGGCGACGGGGAGGGGAGCTTTATGCTCTACGAGGACGACGGCGAGACGCTCGGCTATCGCAGCGGAGAATTTGCCCTCACGCGCATCCGCTCCTCCGTCACGGAGAAGGAGCTGCGCCTTACGATCGGCGCCGCGGAGGGGAATTACCGCGGGAAACTGCCGCAGCGCAAGATCGTCGCCGTGTGGCACGGCAAAAAGACGCTGCCCGAACGCGCGCCCGCGGATGTGGCGCTGCGCGTCGGGGAAGACCTCGTTGCGGAATTCACCATGGACGCAGAGGAAGAGCGACAGATCGCGCTCGTATTCTGAACCGGAGATCACGATACGGATATGCAGGAGCCGCCGACAGTTGTCGGCGGCTCCTGCATGATATGTCGGGTGCGATGCGGCTTGTCAAAACGGGGGATATGTGATATAATTGAAGAGGAAATCGCATATTCGGAAGGGATGAGGGCATGGAAGAGTTCGGAAAACGGCTGAAGGAATTGCGCAAGACGTCGGACGTCACGCAGACGGCGCTCGCGGAAAAGCTCAACATTCATCCGCAGACCGTTTCCAAGTGGGAACGGGAATTGTCGGAGCCGGATATCGCGCAGCTTGGGGAGCTTTGCGCCGTACTCGGCGTGACGCTGGAACGGCTGCTCGGATGTGACGAGACAGGCGCCGTCGGCGTCGGTGCATTTCAGCCGCAGGCATTCGGGAAGCTGCTCTGTGAACTGCGCGTCAAGCGCGGGGAGAGCCAGGCGGAACTTGCCGAGGCGGTTTCCTCTTCCTCCGATGCGGTCTCGCGCTGGGAGCGCGGCATCACCTGCCCCGATCTTGCCAGGCTGGTCGCACTCGCCGCGCATTTCGGGATCCCCGTCTCCAAACTGTATTGCGGGGACTCCCTGCGGCAGGAGGAGAGCGCCGCACCCGTGCGGCGGCGCAGATCGGTGTTCGCCTGGATCGCGTCTGCGGCGGCGGTCATTCTGATCGCGGCGCTTCTGACGGTAGGGCTGTGGTCGGAACGCACGCCGACGGTCTGCACCGTGACGGTCGACGGAGAGCAGGTGACGGTCGCCGAAGATGACTGGTTCATGCCGCGTACGCCTTCCCGCGAAGGATATGACTTTGCGGGCTGGCAGGATGAGAACGGCAACGAGGTGATTTTTCCCGTTAAGATCGAACGCGACTGCGCATTTACGGCAACATTTGTGCCGCATACGTACACCCTGGATTATTGGCTGAACGGAGGGTATTTCGCCCGGTCGCCGCAAAGCTCCATCACGGTGGAGAGCGGAAGTTTTGAACTTCCGCTTCCGGAAAAGACGGGCGCCGTGTTCGAAGGATGGTATCTGACGCCGGACTGTTCCGGCGAACCGGTCACGGAGATCGTGTGCGGCGGCGAAGATCTTGCGCTGTATGCCAGGTGGAGCGACGGCGTCTATACGATCCGCTACGATCTGGGCGGCGGCATCCTGAGCGGGGAGGAAAATCCCGTGTATGTGACGGGAAATGAGCAGTACGTCCTTCGGGAACCTGTCCGCACGGGGTATGTGTTTCTCGGGTGGTACGATCAGCCGGGCGGCGGCGAGCGCTACGAGAGCGTCGGTGGGGACGGGGCGAAAAATCTGATGCTGTATGCCCTTTGGCAGGAGAGCAGCGACCTGTTTACGATTTATTACGATCTGGACGGCGGGCAGGCGGAAGGGGAGAACCCCGTCTCCGTCGGCGCGGGCGAGGTCTTCAAACTGTACGGCGCCGTCAGAACGGGATATGACTTCCTCGGCTGGAACACGCAGAAGGACGGCAGCGGCGAATATGTCGAATATCTGTACGGCGTGGAGGAATCGCTTCATCTGTACGCGGTCTACAAGCCCGGGGAGTATCTTGTCCGCTATGTCTACGACGGCTGCTATGAGGGGGAGACGAGCAATCCCAACGTCATTGTCTACGGGGATCGCGTGACGCTGCTTCCCGTGTATTTGTATGGGCATACCTTTCTCGGGTGGTACGACGCGGAGGAGGGCGGGAGAAAAATCGAGACCATTGACGAGAGCAATCTCCTGACGATCTCGACGCTGTATGCGCGCTTTGCGCCGTTGCAATTTGCGATCACGCTGGGCGGCGACGGCGGCGTATTCACGACGCCGGACGGGGAGAAAACGGCATATACGTTTTTTGTGACGTATGGCGAAACATTCGATCTTCCCGACTGTACGCGCGACGGCTTTCGCTTCCTCGGCTGGCAGAATGCAGAGGGTGAGACGGTGGAGCGCATCGATCCGCCCAATATCCGCGATATGCAGCTCTCGGCGCTCTGGATGCGGACGGGAGCGGAATATCATATCGAATATGTGTCGGACGGCGGCTGGACGGAGCAGGAAAATCCCTCCGTCGGGATCTCCGATGTGTGTCAGACGCTCTATGAGCCCGTGCGCGACGGCTATGTGTTTCTCGGCTGGTTTGACAATGCGGAAGGGATCGGCGAGCCGTATCTCTGTACGCCGTTCGGACGGACAGAGGATCTGACGCTGTACGCGCTCTGGCAGGAGATCAGGATCAGCGGCAGCGTCGACAATTTCGACTATGAAAAGACAAGCACGGGGGTCACGATCACCGGGTATCACGGCCCTGTCGGCGCCAATGTGGACGTGTTCATCCCCGCCGTTGTGGACGGGGTGCCTGTGACGCAGATCGGGAGCGATCAACTGTACCGGTACGGGTCGTCGCAGCTGCCGTGCAGCATTTTCGGCGCTTCCGATACGGTCACGCTCCGTTCGGTCACCATTCCGGAGGGCGTGCGCATCCTCAAAGCGGGCGCATTCACGAGCATCGGCATCTTGCAGCCCGTGCAGCTTCCGTCTACGGTGCAACGGATCGAAGAGCGCTGTTTTCAGGATCTCGACGTCGAAGTGCTCTTTGCGGAGGACGGCGACCTCACCTATATCGGCCCGTATGCGTTTTGCGGTGTACCGTTTTACGGAGGGCTTGTCATTCTGGACGGCGTCAGGGTGATCGACAAAAACGCTTTCGAAGGGGTGCAAACGACCGGCGTTATCATCTCCGATACGGTGGAAATGATCTTTGAAAATGCGTTTTACGATCCGAACGGCTATATTCAGGCGATCTACGTCCCGTCTTCCGTCGGATATATCGGATCCGGGGCGATCCGGGACGGATACACCTCTCTGCCGATGGAAGAGGCGCTGAAATTGAGTTCCTCATGGGCGGGATACGGGATCCGGCGCAGCACCGTCAGACTTGTCGACGGGGATCAGGAACGATCGCTCACGGGGGAGGCGTTCTCGCTTCCGACGCCGCAGAAGGAGGGGTATACCTTCATCGGCTGGCAGGATCCGGACGGACAGTTTGCAGGGGACTGCTATATCCCCGATCGGAATGTGACGCTGACCGCCGTCTGGGAGCAGAAGACGGAGGGCGACGGCAGAACGATCGGAAGCGCCGCCGTGCTTCAACCCGGTTCAGAAAATACGTTTTATTGTCTGAACGGGCAGTCGTTTTATTTCCGTCCGGCGGTGGACACGTCCTGCCGTATCGTGATCACCGTTCGCGTAGATGCGTACAGCGTCAAGCTCTGTCGCGTGCGCAACAATGTGACGGAGTTTGCCGGACAGAACGGAGACACGACAGAGTACATGGCGGGAGATATTTATTTCGCAGACGTTTCGCTCGTTCCGCGCGGAACGACCATGTCGATCAAGATCATGTGTATCCCGTATTGAGGGTCGCGGTCGGAAGAGGACAGGGAAATTTCCCTGTCTTTTTTTGTTCCGAAAAAGGGCACTCAACCGAAATCGCGGCAAAATCAGCCGAAAATGCGGCACGTTCCGCGAACGAGGCTGACCACAAGCGGAAAATGATATGGTATAATACAATCGTTGCAACGGGGCGGAAATGCCCGAACGAGGACGGCGCCGTCTGCCATACGGGAGCAGACGAACATGAAAACCACATTGATCTTGTTGTTGTACGACGCACTCATCGGCGGCGATGGCGTTTCGCGCAAAGAATTTTGTGCGCAAATGGCAGTGTCCGAGCGGACGTTCTATCGGTATATGCGCGAAGTCTCCGACTTTGTATACCGGTACAAGCACGGGTATATTCTCGATTTTGACAGCGGACTCGGAAGATATCTTCTGAAAAAAGTACCGTCGGACGACGATCACTGCCATACGCCTGTCAGCGAAAATAATTGAAATTTCTGACAAAAAATGATAAAATAGTTATAATAAAACGGGAATTACTTGTTTTATAGTCATAACATAAGGAGAGGAAGTATGTATCACACAAAGACGATCGCGGATGTGATCGAAGAGATTGGCGAGAGTAAAATATTTCTCCCTGCAATTCAAAGGAAGTATGTATGGGATGTGGGACAGATCTGTAATTTGATGGATTCTGTCATGCGCGGCTATCCTTTCGGTACATTTCTGTTTTGGAAAATCCAAAAACAAGATGTAAATAAAAATAATTATGCTCTGTATGAGTTCATTCGTAGTTATAGTGAAAAAGATGGAAATAACAATAAAAAAGTTTCCATGCCGTTGACAGTGAGCGCTGAATTTCCGGAGGCGTACATCACGGCGGTGCTTGATGGACAACAGCGTTTAACTTCCTTTCATATTGCGTTGAAGGGCGATATTACAGTGAAAGAACCCCATAAGCGCTATAACGACCCGAACGCATATGTGACGAAAGAATTGTATTTTGATTTACTGTGCAAGAACTATGAAAAAATAGGAGCGGGTGCGATCAAGGAAGCGAGTGTGAGCGGCGAGGGTGAGGAGCCGTCTGACTATGAACAAATAGGAGCGGATGCGAACGAGGAAACAAGTGTGGGCGACGAAAGTGAGGCGCCGTTTGATTTTTTGACAGAGACTTCGGCTTGTGCGGAAAATGACGACGACACGCATTTCTGGTATAAAGTAAAAGATATCTTGCAGTATCCGGATTTAACTGCGCTTAACAAACTGTGCAGAAAATTTAGCAATAAGCTTGATGAAAGTGTGGTGGATATTGCATGCGATAACATTACACTATTGTTTAATAGGATCAAGACAGAAAAGTTGATCAACTATTTTGAAATCTGCGGCGGTTCGTTGGATAGTGTTTTGGATATCTTTGTGCGAGTAAATTCTGCAGGGACGGTCTTGTCCAAAACCGATCTGTTGTTTTCTACAGTTGTCGCTCAATGGGCCGATGGGCGCGACAAGATTGATAATTGTGTAAAAAGTATCAACGAGATAGGGGAACGCTACAAGTTCACAAGCGATTTTATTCTTCGGACGTGTCTGTACATTTTGGATAAGCCGACCGCGCTGAAAGTCTCTCTATTGGATAGTGCAACGATTGATGCTATTAAGATTCAGTGGGAGGACATCTATTCGGCGATCTATGATACGGTCAATTTGTTAAATGAGTCAGGATTTTTCTGTGGAAATATTATTTCATACAATGCTGTGATACCGATAATATATTATCGGTATCATACGGGTGCCAAAGCATTTGATAACGCCGGCGTCAAACAGGAATTGAAGAAATACTTCGTGATTGCTCAGCTCAAGCAGATTTTTGGGCGGTCGACAGACGGCGTATTGTCAACGATCAGAAGCGCGTTGAAAAGTCACATGAGTGCCCATGGGCTGTTTTCCCTTGCCTGGTTACAGTCGATCACATTTCCTAGCGGAACAAATTTAGTTTGCTCCCCAAATGACATTGATGAATGGTTTATGCTTGAGAAGGGGGAGAGAACATTTCTGATCCTCACATTGCTGTATCCCAACATTAAGTATTCCAGGGTACAATTCCATCAAGATCATATGCATCCCTATTCTGCTTTCAATAAGAAGTCAATTCTGAGCAAAGTGACGTTGCCTGACGGCTCTCCGTTGACCGAAAATAAAATTAAAGATTGGAAGCGAAAGAGAAACACCTTGCCGAATTTGCAGATTTTGGAGGGACATGATAATCAATCAAAGAAGGATCTTCCGTTGGATGTTTGGCTTAAGGCTTTACCGCCTGCAGACAAAGCTGCCGCGGTAAAATATTTGCCTCCTGCTACTGTGAGTTTATCGTTAAATAATTTTGATGAATTTTGGGAAGAACGGAAAAAATTGATGGAAGCTGAACTTATGAAGATATTGATTTAATGCGCTTTATGGATTGCCGCAGGAATCGGTCGAAGTTTGATTTGATAGACGGAATAACGGCGGGCGTACCGGGTTTGGGACGCCTGTTGTTGTATCCTGGAGAAAAAATCATGGTATCTTGACAATACAATCTCGATATGTTAAAATAATTTTGTCGAATTTTATTCCCATTGCAATTGATTGCGATGTATGGTAATGATCGATCATCAGGAAGCTTCCCATGAGTTTTGAACCCAAAAAGTTGGCGCTGCTGCGCATTTTGCAGATCCTGGAACAGTACAGCGACTGCGATCATCCCATGAAGCAGGAGGAGATCGCCTCCCGCCTCGACCGCGATTACGGCATTGTCATCGAGCGCAAGGCGGTCGGCCGTAATTTGAGTCTTCTGAAAGATGCGGGCTATGATATCATCTCCGACCGCCGCGGGAGCTATCTCGTCGGGCGCACCTTCGACGATGCCGAACTGCGCATGCTCATTGACGGCGTTCTGTCGAGCAAGTACATCTCCGTGAGCCGTTCCAGGGAACTGATCGAAAAGCTGTGCAGCCTCTCCAACAAGTATTTCCGCGCGCACGTCAAAAACATCTATTCCGTCAACGAATGGAGCAAGACGGACAACGGCGCCCTCTTTTACAACATCGCCGTCATCGACGAGGCGATCGAGCGCGGAAAGCAGGTCGTGTTCCATTATAACAAATACGGTACGGACAAAAAGCTGCACAAGACGAGCGAACAGCGCGTCTCGCCCTATCAGCTCATCCTGCGCAACCAGCGCTATTATCTCATCTCTTGGAACGAGACGTGGAACAACCTGGGGCATTACCGCCTCGACCGCATCACCGAGATCGCGCTGAACGACGAGCCTGCCACGCCGCTGCGTTCGCTTCCGGGGCACTGCAACGGCATCGACTACAGGGAGTACGCGACGTCGCTGCCCTATATGTTTACAGACCGCCCCGAGGGCATCGATTTTCTTGCCGATCCCGCCATCGTCGATCAGATCGTGGATTGGTTCGGGGAGAATGCGCGCTTTTCCGAACGCGACGGCAAGCTTTTCGTGACGGTGCGGGCAAGTCCGAAGGCGATGGAGTATTGGGCGATGCAGTACCTCAACTATGTGGAGATCCTCTCGCCCGCTTCCCTGCGCGCGTGCATTCGCGAGAATTTGGAGCGCGGACTGGGGAAATATCAAAATAAATAACATTTCATGGAGGAACTTATGATGGCAGAAAAGACAAAACTCGAAAAGAGATTGGACGAGCACCTTGAAAGAGCGCTTCAGATGAAGCCTTCTTCTAAGGGAAAACTCATGCCAAGCCTTTTGCTGGAGGGCTCCACGGGAACCGGGAAAACGAGCATCACGAGGAAGTGGGCGAAAGACAATGGCGTCAATTTGTGTCATATTCAAGTAAATTTGTGGAGAGGAGTGTCGAAGGAACAGGTTGAAGCGGCCTTTTCTGAGGAGGCGTCATTGAAGAATCTTTCCCTGCAAAACACGATTTTGCTTTTTGATAATTTTGATTTGGGGGAAGAAAAGACGCGGGCGCTTTTTTCCGATTTGATGGAGCATCATGTTCTGCATACACCGAACGGAGAACTTTTCTTGCCAGAAGTCTTGTTTGCGATCGCTGTTGTATGGCCGTCCGGCGAAGGTCATCCGCTCGTCAAAGAACCTTTAACAGAGGCGGAAAAACGGAAATTTGAATGCTACACGGTAGATTACGATAAAGAAGAATACCTTGATTATATTAGAAAGTATTATTCTAAAAAAATCGAACGAGCAAAAGAAACGGGTAAAAGGGAAAGAGTTTTGGTATTACGGCGCCGCATGGCGATCGCCGAGCATATCCTCAAGCATCCGAGATTTCAATTTAAGGACGATCATGGATTTCCGACCTATAGCTCTATTTCAAGGCTGTTAGATGGCTGCGATGGGACAAAGAATGATTTTTTGGATCATTGGGATAGTTGTACTCATGCTCCCGATCTGAAACCCGTTATGGAAGAAATTCTGAGCGCTTACAGCGATATCGAGGAATGATTCTTCGTATTTCATTTCCCGCGCAAATCCGGTACGCGGCATTTTGCTTGCAATTTGCCGCGTGCCGTGATATACTGAAAGCAGACGGCAGGGGCGCATCCGCGCCCCGTCTGTTGCCGTATCAGTTCGTCATTGCGAACGAGTGGGGCGTCGGACGCCCCTTTTGCGGAGCGGTTCGTTCGCCATGGCGAACGATATTTGCCGGCCCCGTCGGGTCGGCAGGGAGGAAGGGAGGAAGGGTATGTCGGGAGAAAGCCATGAGTCGCAGGAGATGTATCTCAAGACCATCTATGTTCTGACGCGGGAGGGGAGAACGTGCCGGGCGGTGGATATCGTCAACGAGCTTGGGTTTGCCAAATCGAGCGTTTCGGCGGCGCTCAAGCACCTTGCCGAAGCGGGCATGATTGCGGTCACGCACGGGCACGTTGCGTTCACCGAGGCGGGCCTTGCGGCGGCGGAGAAGATCTACCGTCGGTTTACGGTGCTGGCGCACCACCTCGAGGAAGTGGGCGTCCCGCACGCGCTGGCGGTCTCCACGGCGTGCAAGCTCGAACATGACATTCCGGACGAAGTGCTTGCCGTCCTTGCGCAGGGGATGGCGGAGAGCGAGACGTGACGGCTCCGCAGTGCTTGACAAGCGCCGCACGATCTCCTATAATGGAAGAAAAAGGAGGCGGCGGGATGTGCAGGCAAGGCGCGACGCGCGAGCAGGTCACAGAGCGGATGCAGGAGGCGTACGGAACACAGCCGGAGTATCTCTGGCGCTCATATCCCGAACACGCCGTGCTGCGCCATTCCAACGGAAAATGGTACGCGATCATCATGCGCGTTGCGCGGGAAAAGCTCGGCATCCCGGGGGAAGGGGACGTCGATCTGCTCGCGGTGAAGTGCGATCCGGGGCTGCAGCCCGTTCTCCTGCAGCAGGAGGGGTTCGTGCCCGCCTACCATCTCAATAAGGAACACTGGGTGGGGATGCTGCTGGACGGCAGCGTCGACGCGGAACAGGCCGTCGCGCTGCTCGACATGAGCTATGCCATCGTGGGCGCCTCTCATGCGCGGCGGAGCGGCGGGGAGCGGCGCTGATGCAATATTGCATGTCCGACATCCACGGCTGTTACGATCTGTTCTGCAGCCTGCTCGATCGCATCGCATTCTCCGATGAGGATACCATGTACATTCTGGGCGATATGATCGACAAGGGGCCGCAGAGCGTGCGCCTCTTGCGCATGGTCTTTTCCATGCCCAACGTCGTGTGCATTGCGGGAAATCACGAGTTTGACTTTCTCAAGCTCTGCCGCGCCCTTCTGCGCGAGGGAGACGCGAACGTGCCGCAGCAGCTGCGCGACTTCTTTGCGGACGGCGCGCTTCTCACGCGCGAGGTGATCGGTCGGCTGTTCCGCCTTCCCTTTTGGGTAGAAGGGGAGAAGTGGCTGGGCGTCCACGCGGGCATCCCGCTGCGGCCGGACGGAACGCTGTGCGCGCCCGCCGAGGCGGCGCGGGAGCAGCTTGTCTATGACCGCAGGTTCAAGGAGCCGGATGTCCTTCCGCGGGCGGGGAAGTGCGTCCTGTTCGGGCATACGCCCGTGCGCTATCTGACGGGAAGGGATGAGATCGTGTTCTACCCGCGCCCGGGCGCGCCGCAGGGCAGCGAGGATCTCGCCGACTACTGCAAAGTGCATCTCGACCTGATGACGGCAAAGAGCGGCGTGGCGGGGTGCGTCTGCCTAGACGACTGCCGCACCTTCTATGTACAGGAGAAATAATGGCGGCAATGCTCCCGGCGGGGAGCATTTTTTGTAAAAAGAATGTCCCGGAATTGGTACGCCGGATGTGGTACCATACGCTTGAAATTTCTTGAAAAAGGGGAGTATGGTATGAAAAACATCCTGACGTTGGAGGGAAACCGTGACCCGGAAGCCTATCTGCACGCGCTCTATGCCGCAATGGAGGACGGCGCCGTGCGCATCGCGCGCTATGACGACGGCGGGCTGATGGGCTGCATGACGACGGCGGACGTGCAGAGCGCGACCTGTCTCGAGGTGTACCGTCTGCGCGAGGACGCGCCCGGTTTGGACGACGTGCTCGCCGAGGGCAGGGCGCTCGTCGCCTCGCTGAAGGCCGCCGCGGCAGTGGATGCGTCCGCCATCGGGAGCCGCGCTGCGGCGCGGCGCGCGCTTTCTCCGCAGCTCTTTGCCGTGTGGAACGTCTATCTGCGGCCCTTTGTCTGGCAGGGCGCGGAGCGGGCGCGCGTGCGCGCGCTCGTCTCTTCCGACGACTATCTTCTGCACTGCGCGGGGGACGGGCGGTTCAGCGCGGAAGAGGAGGCGCTGCTCGCGCGGTACGAGGCGGCGCGCATGGCAGACTATGCCGACCGCCTCCGGGGGCGCTTCGGCGCGGCGCAGCTCGTGTGCCGCGCCATGCGGCTGGAAAAGCTGTTCGAACTGGACGCGCCCGCCATGATCGCAGACAACGAGACGCGCGAAGTGTACGAGGCGCTCGCGCTTTCCCGCTGCGCGGCGGCGGTGAGACGGATCGGGCGGCGGGGAGAAAGGATATAAAATCGGTGCGCGCGTGCGCGCGAGGAACGGACAAAAGGAGGGGTCGCCGCGGGGCGGTTCCTTTTTTGCTCAAAATGATGTATTTTTCAAGGGAAAAAATGCGAAAAATGCCCTTTTGCGGCGAGATTTTCCTGCTTCGATGTACTTCAAGAGTTTGACAATGGCAAAGCGTCGTACTATAATAAAGTCGCTTGCGGCGGGCGTCCCGCCGCCGGAGGAAGCATGACAAAAAAACAACTCGGCATCTTCCTGACCGTCGTTTTTGTACTTCTCGCCGCGCTCATCGTCGGCATCGTGCTCACGGACGGTCTGTACGAAAAGGATGTCAACATTCAGGAATCCATGCAGGACGCCGTGCTGCACGAGGGAGACAAGGTCTATTTCTTCGGCATGACGGTCAATCCCGGGCTGATCTCCGCCTATCTCGTGACGGGCATCATCCTGCTGTTCGCGGCGCTCGTGCGCATCTTCGTCATCCCGCACTTCAAGACCATCCCCGGAAAATTCCAGCTCGTGCTGGAGGAGGCGGTCGGGCTGTTCGACAATATGGCGAAGACCAACAGCCCGCACCGCAACAATTTCCTCGGCGCCTATATCTTTGCCGCCGCGGCGTACATCTTCGTCGGCACGCTCTTCGAGCTGGTCGGCTTCCCGTGGCAGTCGGCGGCGGGCATGAGCGTCACCCTTCCCGCGCCGCTCTCCGACATCAACGGCGCCATCTCGCTCGGGTGCCTCTCCTATCTCGTCATTCTGGTCGGCGGCATCCTCTCCAACCGCTTCCGCGGGCTGGGGCGCACGCTCAAGGAGTTCTCGCTGCCCATCTCGATGAGTTTCCGTCTCTTCGGCGCGCTGCTGAGCGGCCTGCTCGTCAGCGAACTCGTCTATTCCTACCTCACGCTCTCCTTCGTGCTGCCCGTCCTCGTGGGCGTGCTGTTCACGGTCATGCACGCGCTCGTGCAGGCATACGTTCTCGCGACGCTCACGGCGCTCATCTACGGAGAGGTGACCGAACCTTACGTCAAAAAACCCAAACAAGCCAAAAAACATCAATCCAAATCTGAGGTGAAAGCATGAAAACAAGTCTGAAAAGCAAAGTATTTCTCATGATCGGCGCCCTTGTCGCCCTTGTCCTGGCGGCGGTGCTCATCGTCGGCGTCTGCGAGAGAAGCGCGGCGCCCGTCTATGCGGAGCCCGAGACGGTCGCGGCGGCGGACGAGACGGTCATTGATGCGACGACCGACGTCGCGGCAGAGGAGGGCGAGAGCGATTCCACGGGCTGGAAGGCGATCGCGGCGGGCATTGCCATCGGACTTGCCGCAGCGGCGGGCGCCATCGGCATGGGCATCGCCATCGCCAAGACCAACGAATCCATCGCGCGTCAGCCCGAGGCGGACGGAAAGCTGCGTTCCACCTTCATGCTCGGCCTTATCTTCATCGAGACCGCCATCATCTATGCGCTGGTCGTCGCGATCCTCATCATCTTTGTACTTTGACGGGAGGCGCCCATGCCTTTGAACATCGATTGGCAGCAGATCCTGCTGCATCTTCTCAACTTCGTCATTCTGTTTGCGGGGCTGTGGCTGCTTCTCTATAAGCCCGTCCGCAAGTTCATGAACGAACGCAGACAAAAGTATGAGAAGATGGACGCCGACGCGCAGAAAAAGACCGCGGAGGCGGAGGAATCGCGCGCCGAATATGAACGCAAGCTGGCGGAGGCGGACGCGGAGATCGAGCAAAAGCGCGCGGACGCCCGCAAGGAGCTTGATCGCTACGAGACGATGCGCAAAAACGCCGCCGAAGAGGAGGCGTCCTCCATCGTCGCCGCCGCCCGCGAGAGCGCGGCGCGCGAGAAGGAGCGCGCCCTTTCGGACGCCCGCGGCGAGATCGCCGGGCTTGTCACGGAGGCGACGGAAAAGCTCGTCTTAAAGGAGAGCGCGTCCGAGGCGTATGACAGCTTCCTCGACGCCGCCGAGCGCGCCGAAAAAAAGGACGGAGGTAACGCATGACGCGCACCGCCGTTCTGTACGCCGCCACGGCGCCCAATGAACAGCAGCGGGCGCGGTTTGCGGCATTTCTCAAGCAAAAATACGGGGAGGAGATCGCGCTGGAGTTCCGCGAGAGCGCGCTCTTTCCGGGCGGTTTCCGCCTCGAAGTGGGGTCGGAGATCTATGACTGGAGCGTCGGCGGCAGGTTCCGTCAGCTGCGCGACACCCTCACGCAGGTCGCGGGCGAGGAGGGGAGCATCATTCCCCTCATGCGGGAGACGCTCCGGCGGTGGACGCCAGAGGCGATCGCGGAGGAAGTGGGCAGCGTGCGCGCCGTCGGCGACGGCATTGCGCTCGCCGACGGACTTGCAAACGCGGAGTACGGCGAGATTTTGCTCTTCGAGGGCGGCGTGCGCGGCATGGTGCAGTCGCTCGACAAGGACACGGTGGGCTGTATCCTGTTCGGGGATGACAGCTTTGTCGAGGAGGGCAGCACCGTCCGCCGCACCAAGAAGCGCGCGGGCGTTCCCGTGGGCGAAAAATTCCTGGGGCGCGTCGTCAACGCGCTCGGCGATCCCATCGACGGCAAGGGGGAGATCGCGGCGGACGGGTACCGTCCCGTCGAGACGCCTGCGCCCTCCATCATCGACCGTCAGCCCGTGAATGAGCCGCTCGAGACGGGGCTGCTCGCCATCGACAGTATGTTTCCCATCGGGCGCGGGCAGCGCGAACTCATCATCGGCGACCGCCAGACGGGCAAGACGGCGATCGCCATCGACACCATCCTCAACCAGAAGGGCAAGGGCGTCGTCTGCATCTATGTCGCCATCGGGCAGAAGGCAAGCTCGGTCGCCCGCCTCGTCGAGACGCTCAAAAAACACGGCGCGCTCGACTACTGCATCGTCGTCAACGCCTCGGCGGGGGAGTCCGCTTCCCTGCAGTACATCGCGCCCTATGCGGGCTGTGCGATGGGCGAATACTTCATGGAGCGCGGAAAAGACGTGCTCATCGTCTATGACGATCTGTCCAAACACGCCGTCGCCTACCGCGCGCTCAGCCTGCTGCTGGGGCGCTCTCCGGGACGCGAGGCGTACCCCGGCGACGTCTTCTATCTGCATTCCCGTCTCCTGGAGCGCGCGGCGCACCTTTCGGAGGAACGGGGCGGCGGTTCCATGACCGCGCTGCCCGTCGTCGAGACGCAGGGCGGCGACGTCTCCGCCTATATCCCGACCAACATCATCTCCATCACGGACGGGCAGATCTTTCTCGAAAGCTCGCTCTTCTTCGCGGGGCAGCGCCCCGCCGTCAACGTGGGGCTCTCCGTCTCGCGTGTGGGCGGCGCGGCGCAGACGCAGGCAGTCAAGAAGGCGGCGGGCGCCATCCGTCTCGACCTCGCGCAGTACCGCGAGATCGAGGTGTTCACGCAGTTTGCGAGCGACCTCGATGAGACGACGCGCCGTCAGCTCGCCTACGGGCAGGGGCTGATGCGGCTGCTCCGGCAGAAGCAGTTCCATCCCATGCCGCGCCACCGCCAGGTCATCACGCTCGTCGCGGCGCTCCATCATGTGATGCAGAACGTCGCGCCCGAACGCATCCCCGCCTTCCAGGAGGAGATGCTCGGCTGGTTCGAGCAGAACTGCGCGGAACTGTGCGAGCGCATCCGCACGACGGGAACGCTCTCGGCGGAGGACAAGGCGCTCATCGAGGCGCGCGCGGATGAATTTTGCCGCAGCCGCAGGGAGCAGGCATGATCTCGGGCGTCAAGGATATCCGCAGCCGCATGGCGAGCGTGCGCGATACGCAGAAGATCACCAATGCGATGTATCTCATCGCGTCCGCCAAGCTGCGCAAGGCGCGCGAGGAACTCTCCCGCACCCGTCCCTATTTCAAGGCATTGCAGGCGGAGATCAAGCGCATCTTCCGCACGGACGCGCGCGTGGAGAACCGTTACTTCTATCCCCCCGCGGGCGAGCCGAAGCTCGAGGGAACGGTGGGCTGTCTCGTCGTCACGGCGGACAAGGGGCTTGCGGGCGCCTATAATCAGAACGTCATCAAGACGACGCACGATCTGCAGGAAAAATTCGGCGGCAACGTCGAGTTCTTCGTCGTGGGCGAATACGGCAGGCAGTATAGCCTCCGGCACGACATCGCCGTTCAGAAGAGCTTTCTCTACACGGCGCAGAATCCCACCATGCAGCGCGCGCGGGAGATCGCGACGGTGCTGCTCGAGGCGTATGACTCGGGGCGGCTGAAAAAGATCTTCATCGTCTATACCGACCTCGGGAACGGCCTTGAAGCGCAGGTGCGCGTCACGCGTCTGCTGCCCTTTCACCGCGCCGATTTCGCGACGCCCGTCGAGGAAAAAAAGCACGCGCCCTTCGAGTTTCTTCCCTCGGTGGGCGAGGTGCTCGACAATATCATCCCCAGCTATCTCGCGGGATTTATTTATGCTGCGCTCGTGGACAGCTTCTGCTGCGAGCAGAATGCCCGCATGACCGCGATGGACGCGGCAAACAGGAACGCGCAGAAGATCCTCGACGATCTGCAGGTGCGGTTCAACCATGTGCGGCAGGGCGCCATCACGCAGGAGATCACCGAGATCTCGGCGGGCGCGCAGGCGCAGAAGGGCAAGGAGGAGCAACTTTGAATACGGGAACAATCGTGCGCGTCGCGGGATCGGTCGTCGACGTCGCATTTGAAAAGGGAAAACTTCCCCGCCTGCGCGAGGCGCTGCGCGTCACGGTGGGCGGAAAGCAGCTCGTCATGGAGGTCGCCCGCCACATCGAGGGCGACGCGGTGCGCTGCATCATGCTTGCGGGGAGCGAGGGGCTTTCGCGCGGGATGCAGGTCACGGCGGACGGACACGGCATCACCGTTCCCGTCGGAACGTGTACGCTCGGGCGGATGTTCAACGTGCTGGGCGAACCCATCGACGGCGGCGGCAGCGTCGAGGCGCAGGAGCGGTGGGAGATCCATCGGAAGGCGCCCGACTTCGTCGATCAGTCGCCCGCCGTGGAGATCCTCGAGACGGGCATCAAGGTCGTCGATCTTCTCGAGCCCTATTCGAAGGGCGGCAAGATCGGACTCTTCGGCGGCGCCGGCGTCGGCAAGACGGTGCTCATCCAGGAGCTCATCCACAACATCGCCACCGAGCACGGCGGCTATTCCATCTTCACGGGCGTCGGCGAGCGCAGCCGCGAGGGCAACGACCTCTGGTCGGAGATGCACGAGAGCGGCGTACACGAAAAGACGGCGCTCGTGTTCGGTCAGATGAACGAGGCGCCCGGCGTGAGAATGCGCGTCGCCCTCACGGGGCTGACGATGGCGGAATACTTCCGCGACCGCGAAAACAAGGACGTGCTGCTCTTTATCGACAATATCTTCCGTTTGGTGCAGGCGGGCAGCGAGGTCTCCACGCTGCTCGGGCGGATGCCCTCGGCAGTCGGGTATCAGCCCACCCTCGCGCAGGAGATGGGCGCGCTGCAGGAGCGCATCGCGTCCACGCGCAACGGTTCCGTCACGAGCGTGCAGGCGGTCTACGTCCCCGCGGACGACCTCACCGACCCCGCGCCCGCGACCACCTTCTCCCACCTCGACGCGACCACCGTTTTGAGCCGTAAGATCGCCGAGCAGGGCATCTATCCCGCCGTCGATCCGCTCGAATCCACCTCGCGCATCCTCGAGGCGGACGTCGTGGGCGAGGAGCATTATCGCATCGCCCGCCGCGTGCAGGAGATCCTGCAAAAGTACAGAGAACTCCAGGATATCATCGCCATTCTCGGCATGGATGAGCTTTCCGACGAGGATAAAGTCGTCGTCAACCGTGCGAGAAAGCTGCAGCGCTTCCTGTCGCAGCCCATGCATGTCGCCGAGAAGTTCACGGGCATTCCGGGCGTCTATGTTCCCCTGAAGGAGACGCTGCGCGGCTTTCAGGCGATCGTCGACGGCGAGGCGGACGATCTGCCCGAGGCGGCGTTCTTCAACGTCGGCACGCTGGACGACGTGCGCACCAAGGCGGAAAAGATCAGGGCGGGGGAGATCTGAGATGTTCGAACTGCACGTTCTTGCCGCCGATCAGCCCTTCTACGAGGGCGCGTGCGAGTCGCTCGTCGTGCCCACGCTGGACGGGCAGTACGGCGTGCTCGCGGGGCACTGCGACGTCATCCTCGCCATCGTTCCCGGAACGCTCACCTACCGCACGCCGGACGGAGCGGAGCACGCGGCGGCGGTCGCCGCGGGCATCATGAAGGTGGAAAACGGCGAGGCGCTCGTCCTCGTCGACTCCGCCGTCCGCCCCGAGGATATCGACGAACTGCGCCAGCGCCGCGCCGCCGATGAGGCGAAAGAGGCGCTGCTGCAGAAGAAGAGCATCGAGGAACACCACGCCGCCCAGGCGCGCCTCGCCCGCGCGCTCGCACGGCTGAATGTCAAGAGCAAATACGGCAGAAGAAACTGAAAAATCCCGGACGCGCGTCCGGGATTTTTTTCGGGAAAGCATTGAAAACGGCGAACGGGTATGGTATAATGAATCAAAAACGGATATGAGGTGGCAGGATGTTTTCTGAACGGGAAGGAATGTTGTATTTCACGAGAAAGGGCGAGACGCTGCGCATCTTCGCGCAGGGGAAGGACGCCCTGCGCGTGCAGGCGACGATGGAGGCGGAGTTCTCCGACTGCAACTGGGCGTTCGAGGGGGCGGGGTATGCCCGCGCCCATATCGAATTCGACGAGCAGAGCGCGCGCATCGAGAACGGGCGGATGGCGGCGCAGATCGACCGCCTCGGAAAGCTCCGCCTCTTTGCGGACGGCAAGTGCGTGCTCGAGGAGTATTACCGCTGCTATGAGTACGATATGCCGCACACGCCCTCCCTGCGCGTCACGGCGCGCGAGTACACGCCCATCCGCGGCGGCGACTATGCGATCACCGTGCGCTTCGAGCCGCAGGAGGAAAAGCTCTTCGGCATGGGGCAGTACCAGCAGTCCTGCCTCGATCTCAAGGGCTGCACGCTGGAGCTTGCGCAGCGCAATTCGCAGGCGAGCGTCCCGCTGCTCATATCCTCGCGCGGGTACGGGTTTTTCTGGAACAACCCCGCCGTCGGCAGGGCGACGTTTGCCAAAAACGTCACCGAATGGCACGCCGAGAGCAGCCGCTGCATCGACTATTGGGTGACGGCGGGAACGCCGAAGGAGATCCTCGAGCATTACACGGCGCTCTCCGGCCGCGCGCCCGAGTTCCCCGAGAATGCGCTCGGGCTTTGGCAGTGCAAGCTCCGTTACCGCACGCAGGAGGAGGTACTGTCCGTCGCACGCGAATATCACAGGCGGGGGATCCCGCTCGACGTCATCGTCATCGACTTCTTCCACTGGACGCGGCAGGGCGATTGGAAGTTCGACAAAAAATACTGGCCCGATCCCGACGCGATGGTGCGCGAGCTGTCCTCCTACGGCACGCGGTGCATGGTCAGCATCTGGCCGACCGTCGACAAAAAGAGTGAAAACTTCGCCGAGATGCGCGACAGGGGGCTGCTCATCCGCCCCGAGCGCGGCAGCCAGTGTTTTGACTTTCTGGGGGATTCCTACATTTACGACGCGACCAATCCCGAGGCGCGGCGGTATATCTGGGAGAAGTGCCGCGCCAACTACTACAAGAGCGGCATCGATATGTTCTGGCTGGATGAGGCGGAACCCGAGTACACCGCTTACGACTTTGACAATTTCCGCTACTATCTCGGCACCGATCTCGCCGTCGGCAACGTCTATCCCGTCATGCACGCGCGCGCCTTCTACGAGGGGCAGCGCGCCGCCGGGCAGACGGATATCTGCAACCTCATCCGCTGCGTCTGGGCGGGCAGTCAGAAGTACGGCGTCGTATTGTGGTCGGGCGACGTGCAGGGGAATTTCGAGAGCCTGCGCGATCAGTTCGCCGCGGGCCTCAACGTCGGACTTGCGGGCATCCCGTGGTGGCCGACGGACATCGGCGGCTTCTTCGCCAACGTCAAGGAGCCGAAGTACCGCGAACTGCTGCTGCGCTGGTTCGAGTGGGCGACATTCTGCCCCGTTCTTCGGATGCATGGCGACAAGGGGCCTTGGGTGGACGAGCCGCTCGACGAACGCGAGTGGGGCGGCGGGTTCTGCCACTCGGGGCTTCCCAACGAATTGTGGAGTTTCGGCGAGGACGTCTACGCGATTTTGAAGAGTTACGTCCTGCTGCGCGAGCGCATGAAGCCCTATCGCAAGGAGGTCATGCGCGAGGCGCGCGAGAGCGGAACGCCCGTCATGCGCGCGATGTTCTGCGAATTCCCCGAGGACGAAACGTGCTGGAGCGCCGACGAACAGTATATGCTCGGCTCCAAATATCTCGTCGCGCCCGTCCTCTACGAGGGCATGACGCGGCGCGAGGTGTACCTGCCTGCGGGAACCTGGCGCGATCTCAATACGGGCGAAATGCTCAAGGGCGGCAGGACGATCACGGCGGAAGCGCCCGTCGAGGTCATCCCCGTCTACGAGCGTCTCTGATCAAAAAAGGGGGTATGTCGTCTGACATACCCCGAACGTTATCGGCAGAGTACGGTGCCGGGAAGCGCCTGCGGCGTCTCGGCGAGGGCAACGGCGCCCGCATCGAGCAGCTCTTCACGGCTGCCGAATCCGTACAGGACGCCGATCGTCGGAATGTTGTGCACCTTGGCGCCCAGCACGTCGTGCCGTCGGTCGCCGACCATGAGCGCGGCGGACGGGTCGATGCCGAAGCGTTCGAGCGCATAGGCGATGACGTCTGCCTTTTTGGTACGCGTCTCGTCCATCGTTGCGCCCGCGATCCCGTCGAACCATCGGGAAAGTCCGAAGCGCGCGAGGATGCGTTCGGCAAATTGCTCCGGCTTGGAAGTGGCGACATACAGCGTCTTCCCCGTTGCGCGCAGGGCGGCGAGGGCGTCGGCAATGCCGGGATACGGCTTGTTTTCAAAGATCCCGCGCGCGGCATAGTAGACGCGGAAGTCCTCCGTCGCGGCGAGCGCCTCTTCGGGCGTCATCCCGTAATATTCGGCGAACGCCTCCGGAAGGGGCGGGCCGATGAAGGCGGTAAGTGCGCGCCTGTCCGCAACGCGGATGCCGCGCTTTCCGAGCGCGCATAAGACGCCGTTCGCGATCCCCTCGAAGGGGTCGGTCAGCGTGCCGTCGAGATCAAAGAGCAGAGATCGGAACATGGGTCTATTATAGAAGATTTTGTATCCTGTGTCAAATCATACGAGGGAGGGGAGCGCCATGCGGCAAAAAGTACCGGCATCCGCGCGCAGACAGGCGAGCCCGCCGCTGCCGCGCATCAATTTGCGCCCCTTTCTCGTCGCCGCCGTCGGAATGCTGTGCGGGATGTCGCTGTACGTCCGGCTGCGGATGGGGGAAGGCACGCTCGCCGGCATCGCCGTCTTTGTCCTCTTCGTGCTGCTCCTGCTCCCGCCGCTCTCGCTGCGGCGCACGGCGGCGGTCTTGGGGATCTTCCTCGCCTTTGCGGGCATCGGGGCGGGCGGCATCCATCTCGCCGCCTGCAGCTTCTCGCGCGGGATGCCCGAGGGAGAGTACACCGTCTCGGGAACGGTGGAATCGGCGGCGGCAATGGGCGGCTATTCGAGCGCGACGCTCTCGACGCTGTATTTTGACGGGGAACGCGCGGCGGGGAAGATGGAACTCACCCTCCCCGGCGAGGACGTGCGCGCGGGCGATGTCATCGTTTTCACGGCAACGGTGGGACGAAATCAGCTCCCGAGCGACGGAGACAGCTACGCGCTCAACGACTTTGCCAACGGATACCGCTATACGGCGTCGCCCTCGGAGTATCTCGTTTCCGCAAAATCGGGCAACATCTTTCTGGTCATCAACGGGGCGCTCTACGACGTGCTCCGGGAACATATGGAGCAGGATGCGGCGAACTTTTCCTACGCGCTGCTCACGGGAAATATGCGGGCGATGGACGCCGACCTCGTCAACGAGACGCGCACGGGCGGCATCGCGCACGTCTTTGCCGTCTCCGGGATGCACATCGGGATGCTGTATGCCGCCGTGACGGTGCTGCTGCGCCGGTGCGGAAGGTGGGCGGCGATCCCCGCCGTGCTGCTGGGTGCGGGGTACTGCGCCATGTGCGCCTTTACCGCGTCGTCGGTGCGTTCGCTGCTCATGTGCGCATTTGCGGGCGGGATGCACTTCTTCGGGAAAAAGTATGACGCGCTCTCCTCGCTCTCGCTCGCGGCGGTGCTGACGCTGCTCGCCGCGCCCGCGCAGTATTGCTCGGTGGGGTTCCGCCTCTCGTACGGCGCGGTGGCGGGAATGTGCATCTTCTCCGAACCGCTCACGCGCGGGCTGCGCCGGCTCCGGATCCCCGATGCCCTCGCCGCCTGCCTCGTCTCGGGCGTCTCCTCGCAGCTGTTCACCTTTCCGCTGCTCGTCGAGACGTTCGGGTACTTTTCGGTGTGGGGGATGCTCCTGAATCTCATCGTCATCCCCGCGCTGCCCGTTCTCTTTCTGCCCCTCGTCGTGTGTGCCTTTCTCTCGCTCGTGCTGCCCTTTGCGGCGGGTGTTCTGCTCGCATTGCCCGAAGGCATCCTGTCGGCGCTGCTCTATCTCTTTTCGGCGGCGGATTTCACCTATGTGCTGGCGGGCTTCTCGCTGGGGGCGGGCGTCTCCGTCTGGCTGGCGCTCAATGTGCCGCTGTGCGCCAAGGTGCGTCTGAAGGCATGGCTGCGCGCCGCCGTCTGTTCGGCGATCGCGCTCCTGTTTGCGGCAAGCGTGTGGCTGGAAAACGCGACCTTCGGCGGCTGCCGCATCGACGTCTCCGGTTCGGAGCGCGGTACCTGTGCGCTCGTCCGCACGCAGACGAGCGCCGTCCTGCTGCTCGATGACGACGTTCCGCTCTCCGCCTGCGAAGATCTGCTGCGGCGGACGTATGCGGGCGAGCTGGATGCCGTTTGTGTGGTCGGCGAGGAGACGGTGCGCGCCGTCAACGTCGCCGCGGCGCTGCCCGCACGGTGCATTTATGTGGCATACCCCGTCGCGACGGGACTGCGCGAGACGGAAGTTGCGGCGCAGACGCGCTTTCTTGTCGGCGACCTTCTCTTCGTCTATGAGGACGACGGATGCCTGACGCTCACGGCGCAGGGGTGCGTGGCGGAGTTCTCCTTCGGCGAAACCGCCCTCGATCTCGGCGATTTGTGCGTCGGAAGGGGGAGCGGGCGCTTGAAATACTTGCTCAAAGATGGTATAATCAGGACGTTATGAAATTTGTACAGCTTGCAAAGAGCCTCAAAGAGGGCGTCGCGCCCGTCTATCTTCTCGAGGGCGAGGACGCCTACTTCCGCGACAGCGCGACGGACATGATCCGCCGGGCGTGCGCGATCGCCAATCCCATGCTCAACGACGTCCGCTATGAGGGCGAGACGCTCAAGGGGGAGGGGATCGCCGCGCTCGTGCGCGCGCTCGGCACGCTGCCCTTCCTCGACGAACGGCGGCTGGTGCGCGCCGTCGAGTTCTACCCGACCGAACGGGAGTGGGAGACCTATCTCAAGGCGTATTGCGCCGATCCCTGTCCCACGACGGTGCTGCTCATCGTCAACGGCGGCAAAAAACCGAATGGGGCGCAGCTCGCCAAAAAGGCGGGCGTGACCTATGTGGACTGTTCGAAAGAATCGGAGGAGACGCTCTCGCGCTGGCTGTTCGGCGTGGCGCGCAAGCGGGGGCTTTCGATGGACGCCGACGCGGCGCAGCTCATGGTGCGCTATTGCGCCTCCGACGCGGCGCGGATGCGCCTCGAGACAGAAAAACTCGCATACGTTCTCGGCGAAAACGGACATATCACGCGCGCCGACGTGGAGGAGAACGTCGCGAAAGACGTCGAATACAAGATCTACGAGCTGACGCAGGCGGCGTCGCGCAGGAACTTTGCACAGTTTATGCAGATCCTCGATGAGATGCTCGAAAAAGGCTCGGACGAGTATGCCGTGCTGGCGGCGCTCATCTCCCACTTCCGTACGCTGTGCGAGACGGGACTGTCGGACGCGTCCGACGCGCAGCTTTCTAAGACGCTCGGCTGCAAACCGTACGCCGTGCAGAAGAACCGCGAGATCGTCGCCCGCCTCGGAAACGCCCGCGTGCGCACGCTCTACGAGGGGCTTTACACCCTCTCGTCGGGGGCAAAGAGCGGACGCTTCGGAAAGACGGGGGCGCTCTTTGCCGCTATTGCGCAATTATTTTTCCAACAGTAAAAAAATTTCGGACGAAATACTTTGCATTTTTTCGCAAATTCTGTATAATAGTGAAAAAGCCCGTCGCGATGCCGGCGGGAAGGGAGGCAGCAGCAGTGCGTTCGCCGCAGGAAGTGGCAGAGGGGATCAAAGCGGTCTTTGCCAATTTTTCGGATAACTGGATCATCGTCGTCGAGGCGGTCTTTCTCTTTCTGCTCATCTACTTCGTCTTGAAGACGCTCTACGAAAACAACGCCAAGAAACTCATCCCCGTGTATGTGTTTCTGCTCATCTGCACGGGCGCCGTCGCGCTCTTCTCCGAACACGTCACGGTGGTCGTGTTCTATGTGTTCATCATGCTCATGTCGCTCTTTTTCCTGCTGTTGTTCAGCGTGGAGATCAAGCGCAGCATCTGGAACGTCGCGGCAAAGCGGGTGGGCACCGTCACGGGCGTGCAGACGGCAAAGAACAACGCCGTCTCGGCGCGGGCGGACGAGTACATCTCGGGCATCGTCAAGGCGGTGCAGAACCTCTCCAAAAACAACACGGGCGCGCTCATCGTCCTTTCCAACGGCAATCTCCCCAAGGAGATCATCGACAGCGGCGTGACGCTCAACGCGAACATCTCCAACCAGCTCATCGAGGGCATCTTCATTCCCAAGGCGCCCCTGCATGACGGCGCCATGATCATCTACGGCGACAAGATCCAGGCGGCGGGGTGCTTTCTGCCCCTCACGCAGAAGGATTTCCCCAAGGATTACGGCACCCGCCACCGCGCGGGCATCGGCGTGACGGAGGTCGCCGACGTCTCCACCATCATCGTCTCGGAGGAGACGGGCATCGTCTCCTATGTGCGCCGCGGCGAGATCACCCGCTACGTCGACTCGGAGAGCCTCAAGCGCTATCTCAAAGATTACTACTGGAAGGAATTCAACAGCGGAGGAAAGAAGGCGTAACCGCCCCACGGAGGAGATATGAAGTTTTTATCCTTTCTCGGAAAACTGTTCACCCATAACATACCCCTGAAGCTGCTCGCCGCCGTGCTGGCGGTCGCGGCGGTCGTCATCATCAACGCCGTATGAAGAATTGTCTGCGTATCCCGCGCGTGTTCATCCCGCGCGAGGGGTTTGAGAAGTGGGCGGTCATCGCCTGCGATCAGTTCACGTCGGACAGGGAATATTGGAAACGTGTGGAGCAGTGCGTCGGCGACGCGCCCTCCACTTTGCGTTTTATCCTGCCCGAAGTCTACCTCGGAGAGGAGGACGATGCGCGCATCGCCGCCATCCGCGAGAATATGTATGCCGCGCTCGAAAACGATCAGCTCACCAAGCTCACGCGCGGGCTGGTGTTTGTCGAACGCACCACGCGCACGGGCGTGCGCCGCGGCGTCGTCGCGAGCATCGATCTGGAGGAGTTTTCCGCCGAGCCGGGCGTCGCGGCGCCCATCCGCTCGTCGGAGGAGGTCGTCGGGGAACGGCTCGCCGTCCGCATCGCCGAACGCGCGGCGGCGCCCCTCGAATTTCCGCACGCGCTGGTCTTTTACCACGACAAGAAGGATCGCGTCGTCAAGATGCTGCTGCGCGAGGAGCTGGAGCAGCTCTACGACTTCGATCTCATGGAGGGCGGCGGGCATCTGACCGGGTGGTTCGTGCCCGATCTTCTCGCCGAAGAGACGGTGCAGATGCTGCACTGCAAGGGGGAGCCGACGTTTGCGGTCGCCGACGGCAACCATTCGGTCGCTGCGGCGAAGGCGCATTGGGAGGCGATCAGACCGACGCTCAAAAAGGAGGAGCTGGCGCACCATCCGGCGCGCTTCATGCTCGTCGAACTCGTCAACATCTACGACCCAGCCATCGTGTTCTATCCCATCCACCGCCTCGTGAAGGAGGTGGAGACGGAGGCGTTCTGCGACTTCTTCATGAAGAACGTCAAGTGCCGCCGCGAGGGGAACGTGCTCATTCCCGCGCTCCCCGCGGGGGCGGAGTGCGTGCGGAAGACGGACGAACTGTGTGAGACCTTCGTGCGCGTCAACGGCGGCACCATCGACTATATTCACGGCGACAAGGCGCTCGCGGCGCGCGCCGCGGAGGAGGACTGCGCGGGCGTAAAGCTCCCCGCAATGGACAAAAACGACTTCTTCCCCGCGCTCAAGGGGGGCGTCAACCTCCCCAAAAAGAGTTTCTCGCTGGGCGGGGCGAAGGAAAAACGCTACTATCTGGAAGGCAGAGAGATCAGTTATGATTAAAGTTTGCAAATTCGGCGGAACCTCTATGGCGGACGGCATCACCATGCTGCGCGTCCGCAAGATCCTCGACAGCGACGCGTCGCGCCGCTATGTCGTCGTCTCCGCGCCCGGAAAGCGGTTCAGCGGCGACGTCAAAGTGACCGATCTGCTGTATGAGACGTACGACAATGTCGCCATGCACGGCGAGACGGGGGAGGCGTTCGGGAAAGTCTGCGACCGCTTCCGCGGCATCGTCTCCGAACTCGGTCTGGAAATGGACATCGACGGGCTGCTCCGCGAGACGGAGCAGGAGATTTTGAAGGAGGCGTCGCCCGACTTCTGCGCCTCCCGCGGGGAGTATCTCTCGGCGCGTATCATGGCGCGTCTCTGGGATGTTCCCTTCGTCGACGCGCGCGACGTCGTCAGGTTCGGCCCCGACGGCAGACTGGACGGCGAAAAGACCTATTCGCTCCTGGCGGCGGCGCTCAAGGGCAAGAAGCGCGCCGTCGTCTCCGGGTTCTACGGCTCGGACGCAAACGGTAAAGTCAGGACGTTCTCCCGCGGCGGGAGCGACATCTCGGGCGCCATCGTCGCGCGCGCGGCGGGGGCGGATCTGTACGAAAACTGGACGGACGTCAGCGGCTTTCTGGCGTGCGACCCGCGCATCGTCGAAAACCCGCTGCCCATCCGCGCGCTCTCTTACAAGGAGCTGCGCGAGCTTTCCTACATGGGCGCGAACGTGCTGCACTCCGAGTCCATCTTCCCCGTGCGCGAGGCGGATATCCCCATCCGCATCAAGAATACCTTCCGCCCCGAGGATGAGGGCACGGAGATCGTACCCACTTCCCGCTATACCTACAGCGGCAAGCGCGTCACGGGCATCGCGGGCAAGAAGAACTTCACCGTCATCTTTTTGGAAAAATCGCTGATGAATGCCGAGATCGGCTTCACCTACCGCGCGTTGGGCGTCCTGCTCAAACACAACATCTCCTTCGAGCATATCCCGACGGGCATCGACACCATGTCCTTCGTCATCGACGGGGCGGAGCTGAAAAACGGCGTCCTCGACGTCATCTGCGAGGAGATCCGCGACGCGGTGCATCCCGATTCCCTGCGCGTCATCTCGGATATCGCGCTCATCGCCGTCGTCGGTCACGGCATGGCGCGCAGCGTCGGCACGAGCGCGCGGCTGTTCGAGGCGATCGCCCGCGCGGGCGTCAACGTGCGCATGATCGACCAGGGCTCCTCCGAGCTGAATATCATCGTCGGTGTGGACAACGACAGCTATGAGCGTACGCTCCGCGCCGTCTACGAGGAATTTTTCGACTGAATCCTATATCCTATGGTGCGTGCGCCCGTCCGCTCTTGCGGACGGGCGCACTTTCTTGCGGAATTTTCCGGGGGGCTTGACAAATTCGTGCATTTCGCATACAATAGAGACAGGTCATACGCGGGAAGAGACCTTTGCGGGAGGGGACATGGCAAAGAAAAAGGAGATCCGGCCCGTCGACGCCGCCGCGCAGGCGGCGTACGAGAAGGGGCGCGCCTACTATCGCGCGCAGGAGTATGAGCAGGCGGTCGCCTGTTTCCTGCAGGCGGCACAGATCGGGCATCCCGATGCGGAAAATTTTCTCGGCTGCTGTTATGAGGCGGGGCAGGGCGTCGCCCGCAATGACGCGGAGGCGGTCAACCGCTACCGCCATGCGGCATGGCACGGCAATGTGTTCGCGCAGTACAACCTGGGCGCCTGCTATGCGGACGGGCGGGGCGTCGCGCGCGACGACAAGGCGGCGTTCGAATGGTTCCGTCTCGCGGCGGAAAACGGCTATGCGCTCGCCCAGCATCGCGTCGGGATGTGCTGTTTCGCGGGAACGGGAACGGAGCGCGACAGCCGCGCGGCAGCGGAGTGGTTCAAAAAGGCGGCGGAACAGGGCGACGCGCGGGCGCGCTGCGACCTGGGCAGCTGTTACTATGCGGGCAGGGGCGTGGAACAGAGCGCGCGCAAGGCGTTCCGGTGTTTCCGCGCGGCGGCGCTCAAGGGCTGCGCCGAGGCGTTCAACAATCTCGGCTACTGCTTCCGCTTCGGGCACGGCGTGCGCAAGAGTGAAAAGCGCGCCTTCCGGTGCTTCCGCGCGGCGGCGCGGCGGGGCTGTGCGGGTGCGCAGTACAACGTCGGGCTGTGCTTCGCGACGGGGCACGGCACGCCGCAGGATATGCAGCAGGCGAAGGAGTGGCTGGAGCGTGCGGCGGCGGGCGGCTATTCGGCGGCGAACGACCTGCTCGAGAGCCTGCACTCCCGCATGGAGATGCAATCCAAACCGCTCATCCAATAAAACAAAAAACGACCCGTAAGGGGTCGTTTTTTTCGTGTTTGAGAGCGCCTCAGTCTGCCTTGAAGGGCAGAAGAGCGGCAACGCGGGCGCGCTTGATGGCGACGGCAAGCTCACGCTGGTGCTTTGCGCACGTTCCCGTCATGCGGCGGGGCAGGATCTTGCCGCCCTCGCTGATGAACTTTCTGAGCTTGTTGGTCTCCTTATAATCGATCGTGCTCTTCTCCTGGCAGAAGAGGCAGACCTTCTTATAATTCTGGCGCTTATAGTTCTTTTTGGCGGGACGCTCGCGGGTCTCGCGCGCCTCGGGCGCCGCTGCGGGAGCGGGCGCTGCGGGAGCCGCGTTCTCTGCGGGCTGTTCCGTCACAACCGTATTCTCTTCCATGTCGATTTCTCCTTAAATAGAATGGTCGGGCGCCGGTCAGAAGGGGATATCCCCGTCGTCGTCGAACGCCTCGAGAGGGGCGGGCTTTTTCTTGGACGCCGCGGCGGGCTGTGCGGCGGGGGCATCGTAGAAGCCGCCGTCGTCCTGCTGCTGCTTGGGCGTGAGAAATTCCACATCCTGCGCGACGACGTCCACCGACGTGCGGCGGCTGCCGTCGTTCGCCTCATACTGGCGGATCTGCAGATCCCCGTAGACGGCGATCTTGTTGCCCTTCTTGGTGTACTGAGCGACCTGCTCGCCCAGTCTGCGCCATGCGGTCACATTGTAGAAATCCGTCGCGCGGTTCTCGCCGTACCCTCTGTTGACGGCAACTGCAAAGCGGCATACGGAGACGCCGCCCGCCGTCTCGGTCAGCTCGGGATCGCGCGTGAGATTCCCGATCAGAAAGACTTTTGTCATCTTACTTTTCCTCGACTTTCGTGATCATGCGTCTTAAGACGTCATCGGAAATGCCTGCGATACGGTCAAGCTCTTTGACCGCAGCGCCGTCCGCGTGGAACGTCATAAGTGCGTAAAATGCGTCCGACTTGAATGCGATGGGGTACTGGAGTTTCTTCACGCCCCACTTGTCCGTCGCGTCGACGGTGCCGTTCATGCCGGTCACGATGTCGGCGTACTTTTTGAGTTCCGCCTCACGCGCTTCTTCCTCCATATCGCTGCGGAGAAGAAGGAGCATTTCGTACTTCTGCATAATGGTTTCACCTCCCGGTCTTATTCGGCATACCTTTTCGGTATGCAAGGCAAAATACAGGGAACTTTCCCTGTCGTTCTATTTTACAATATTTCCGCCCGCAAGTCAACGGCTTTTCGCGCTTCGCGGGCGGTTTTTTGCAAAAATTTTTACGGCTGCGCCCGCACGATGACAAAGACGCCCTCGCCGTAGAAGTCGTACTCTTCCGCCGCGTCCGCGCAGAACATATCGCCCGCGGCAAAGGGCACTTCGCCCCGTTTCCATTTGATGTGCCCCGCGCCCCGTTCGATGCGGATGTACTCCGTTGCGTCCGAAAAGCGCTTGAATCTGCCGCTGCTCTCGATGCGCAGCGCGCCTGCGGCGGAACGCACGCGCGCGTTCTGTACGTCGCGCGCCGCGCCGAACGCCGCGTCATCGGGAACGGGCAGGGGGATCTCGGAGATCTTTTTCAGTAACATACGTCTATTATATCTGCCGCGCGCGTAAAACGCAAGCGATTTTCGCGGGGAGCGTTCACTCCTCGTCGGGCGGGAGGAATCCGCCCACGCTGCGGAAGGAATCCAGCTTTTTTCCGATGCTCCCCGTGCGCTTTTCGGCGCTCTCCACGCTGTCCTGTGCCTCCTGGAGCTTTTTCTTGGTCTTGTCGAGGAGTTCGGCGAACTTCGCGAAGTCGACGCGGAAGGAGTCGAGCATCATGCGCAGTTCGCCCGAGCGCTTCTCGATCGCCGCCGTGCGGAACCCCGTCTGCAGCGTGGAGAGGAGCGCGCCGAGGTTGGTCGGCCCCACGGCAAGGATGCGGCGGGCGCGCAGCCAGTCGGGAAGCCCCTCCGTGCGCACCACTTCGGCATACAGCCCCTCGGAGGGCAGGAACATGATCGCAAAGTCGGTCGTGCGCGGGGGGAGGATGTATTTTTTGGCGATGGATTCCGCCTGCACCTTGACGGCGCGTTCGAGGTTCTTGCGCGCGCGTTCCTCGCTCTCCTTGTCGCCGCGTTCGGAGGCGGAGACGAGGCGGTCGAATTCTTCGACGGGGAATTTGCTGTCGATGGGGAGATACACCTGCTCGTCCTTTGCGGGCAGGACGACGGCGAAATCGACGAGCGAATTGTCGAGGGGGTTGAGCTTGACGCTGCGGCGGTACTGCTCGGGCGCGAGCATCTGTTCGAGCAGGGCGTCGAGCTGTGCCTCGCCCCAGGTGCCGCGGAGCTTGACGTTGGTGAACACGCGGCGGATGTCTGCGACGGAGGAGGACAGCCCCTTCATTTCGCCCACGCTCTCATACATTTTTTCCAGCCGCTCGGTGATGCGCGCAAAGGAGTCGGAGAGCTTGCCGTCGATGGAGGAGGTGAGCTTGTCGTCCACCGTCCGCCGGATGCGCTCGAGGTTCTGCGCATTGACGTCGATGACGTACTTGATATCGTCGGTCAGTCTGTTCTGAATGTTGACGAGCCGCGTCTCCGTCGAGCGCTCCACGCGCTCCAGAGTGCGCGCGTTGTAGTCGGCGAGTTTTCCGACGGCGTCCGTCTTTTCTTCGAGTTTTTGCAGTTTCTGCATCGCCGCGCCGTCGCCCTCCTTTTTCTTTTTGAGCAGCAGCGCGATGAGCAGCACAAGGCAGAGTGTACACAAAATGATGCAAACGGTCACGAGAATATCGGTCATAGATGCTCCTTTTCCAGTTGATCCAGGCGGCGCAGAAGCCGCTCGCGGGTGTTGTTTTTTCCGTCCGATGCGCAGAAGTCGAGAAGGCTTTGCAGCAGTTCGCCCACCCGTTTTCCGCGGATGCCGCGCGCGATGAGGTCGTCTCCCGAGAGGGCGAGTTCCTTCAGCGAGAGGGGAACGCCCTCCGCGCGCATGGCGGCGAGGATGCGCTTCCACTTGACGACGCCGGGCGCGGGGGAAGTGTCGTCCTTGCAGGCGGAAAAGTCTGCCTGGCGCAGCGCGAACAGGTCGGGCAGGATGTCGTACTGCCGCACGATCTCCCGCCGCACCTTGCTCTCGCGCATCCGCCCGTCGAGGTCGCGCATATGCAGGAGGACGAGCCGCACGGTGTGTTCCGTGCATTTTTTGGGCGCCTTCAGGCGGGTGAGGATGTCCTCCGCGATGCGCGCGCCCTCCTCGGCGTGCGCGTGGAAGTTCCCGTCGCGCACAAAGCAGAAGGGCTTCCCGACGTCGTGCAGCAGCGCCGCCCAGCGGATGGAGGCGGGGGCGTAGCGGACGCAGCGGAAGGAGTGTTCGAGCACGTCGTAGTCGTGAAAGTCGCGCCGCTGCGCCATGCCGTCGCCCGCGGCAAGCTCGGGGAGGATGACGGGCAGAACGTTCGTCGCGCGCAGGATCTGCAGGCCGCGGTACGGCCCCCATGTGCCGCCCGGCTTTTCGTCGGCGTGAAGCAGAAGCTCCAGCTCGCGGAAGATGCGCTCGGGCGCAATGTCGCGGATGAGGGTGCAGTTTTCCCGTGCGCCGGCAAGACATTCTTCGTCGGGGGAAAAGCCCGTCTGCGCCGCGAGGCGGGCGAGCCGCGCGAGGCGCAGGCCGTCCTCCCCGAACACCTTTTTCGCGGGCGCCACGGTGCGCAGCACGCGGCTGCGGATGTCGGGGATGCCGCCCAGCGGGTCGACGAACGCGTCCGCGGCGATGTCGTAGTAGACGGCGTTCGCGCAGAAATCGCGGCGGCGGGCGTCGCGCACGATGTCGTCGGTGAATTCGATCTCGGCGGGCGTGTGCAGCCCGCGCACGTATTTGTCCGAGCGGAAGCGGGTAAATTCATACCCTCTGCCCTCGGCGTCCGTCAGCTTGACCGTTCCCGTATTGCGGTAGACGGCGTCGACACAAAAGCCGCATCTGCGCGCCGCCTCCGCCGTTTCCGCCTCCGTTGCGGGGGAGCAGATGTCCCAGTCGGCGACGCGGTCGCCGTATCCGGCGAGAAAATCGCGCACGCTGCCGCCCACCGCGTACAGCGGGCGGGAAAGGGCGTCGGCAAGTTGTCGCAGGGGGGCGGGAAGGATCTCTCTCACGCTTGTCCTCCGGAAGGGAAATTTTTTCTGAAAAGAGTATAACAGATTTGCAAAAAAATTGCAATCGCGGAAGAAATCATGTATAATGAAAGGCGCAGACTTTTTTTCGGGAGAGGGGATATGTTCAATGTCATTGTGAACACGCACGCGCGCCGCGTCGCACGGCTGGTCGCCGAGATGGGCAGACGTCTGCGCGCGCACGGCACGCAGCATCGCTTCTTCTATACCAAGCAGGCGGGGGACGCCTGCAAGTACGCGCACGCGCTCTCGTCGGCGGGCGGAACGCAGTTCATCGTCGTCGGCGGCGACGGCACCCTCAACGAGGTGGTGAGCGGCCTTGTCGACCCGACGCAATGCACCATTGCGCTCGTGCCCGCGGGAACGGGCAACGACTTCGCCGCATCCATGCATATCCCGCACGGCATCGCCGCGCTCGAACTGTTCTTCTCCGGCACGCCGTGCCCCGTCGATTACATCGAATGCGGCGGCCGCCGCAGCATCAATATCGTCGGAACGGGCATCGACGTGGAGATCCTGCGCCGCTCCGCGAAGATGCTCCTCGGGACGAACAAGGGCAAGTACTTCCTCAGCCTCGTCGCCACCCTCCTGCATTACAGGCAAACGCGCCTCACCGTCACGACGGGGGGAGAGACCAGGGAATATTTCGCCCTCATCGCCGCCGTGTGCAACGGCAGAC
>CALVWN010000050.1 GCA_944367415.1 uncultured Clostridia bacterium
GTCGTCTCGATGAGTTCGGGATAGATGTCGTCGAAGGAGAAGGTGTCGTCCGCCTCGTCGTAGGTACGCAGGTCAACGAAGTGCCCGCGCGACGAGTACGCCGCGTGCTGGTCGCCCGGCGTGAACACGACGTCGGGGAAGGTCGAGTTCTGAACGTAGTTGTTCATGCCCGTCGCATAGTCGCCGGGGATGGCGTCCAGCTGCACGATGACGTCGGGATACTTCTCCTGGAAGCCGTTTTTATACTTGCGGAAGATCTCCTGCTCCGTCGTGCTGCCGAGGACGCCCACCTTGATGACGACCTTTCCCGTCTCGTCTTCGGGTTCCTCTTCGAAGGGGTTGGTGCAGGCGGTCAGCCCGAAACACATGGCCGCTGCCAATAAGATGCCGATGAACTTTTTCATGATACCACCATTTTCTGTTTACTTGACCTGCACTTTGCAAGCCTTGAAGGGAACGGTCACCGTGACCGACCCGCCGTTCACTTCGCAGTCCGTCGTCAGAACGCCGTCGACGTACACCTTTTCGCCCTCGCCGATGGGCAGCGTGACGGAGACGGAAAGCCCCGTCGGGAAGCCCTTGACGTAGGAGATCTGCACGAAATCGGCACCGACGGTCAGGTCATAATTGACATCGTGGAAGCGCAGGTTCTCCATCTTCCACCAGCTGAGGGAGGTCGGAACGCTGGGCGCAATGGAGAGCACGTTGTAGCTCTCGCTGCCGATGCCGAAGAAGCCGTACGGGATCGCCGCCAGAAGGAGCGCCGATTCGAGGAATTCCTCGTCAAGCCCGATGCCGCCCGCGGTACCCGCGCCCTGCATGACGATGCCGCGCTGCGAATAATACTCGCGGTAGAAGTTCTTGGGCGCCGTCTCGTCGATATTCGCCGCGTCGGCGACCGCCTTGACCTTCTCGTACCACGTCTGGATGCCCTTGAGGCGCTCGAACGCGTCGTCCGCGCCGTAGGTCGAGATGCGGCTCATGAGGGCGTAATAGCTCAGGTACATGATGGCGCCGCCGTCCTGCACCTGCCCGCCGAAGGCGTTGCTGCCGCCCCAGTTCCAGACGTACTGGTTGTAGTTCTTGACCGTCGTCGAACGGGGCGCGAACTCGAAGTCGTAGATGCCGAGCGTCCCCTCCTCCGCGAAGGAGCCGTCCTCGTTGAGACGGGTGCCCTGATAGCCGGAGGCGTAGTTGCCCTCCTTCTCCGTCTCGGTGCTGCCGGGCGCGTTCTGCGCATCCTCTTCGACGATGCGCTTGCCGCTCACCCAATCCATGATCTGCGTCGCCTGTTCCTGCGTGCAGATGCCCGCCGCGACCGCCTCGAGGTTGAACATGATGAAGCCGTAGTCGATGACTTCGCCGTTCATGTCAAAGCCCTCGATGAACCTGCCCTTGTCGGCATCCCAGAAGCCCGTCTTGGCGGACGTATCCACGGGCGCCTGCAGGGCGGTGCGGATGGTGCCGAGCAGCGCTTCCAGCGACTGCGCGTTCTGCGCATAGACCGATGTCTGCTCCTCGCCCGCCGCGTCGTATTCGCCCGTGGCGACGGAGGGCATCTCCGCCTCGATGCCGGCTGCCGCCGCCATTTCCTCGAGGTAGAGCATGGATTCGATCGCCTTGTAGTAGTAGATGTTGGTGTAGAACCCGTCGGGTGCGCAGGAGACGATATCCCAATAGCCGTTGCCGATGCTGTTGCCGATCTCCTTGTTGGTGCCGCCCTCGTGGCCGACGAAGAAGTCCTTCATCGTGATGAGGCCGTCCTCGCCGCCGCACACGTCGATGAGGAACTGCGCCGCGCGGCGGAAGCGGGTGAGGTTCTCGGCGAGATAGTCGTTGTCGCCCGTGAACTCATAGTACATCTTTGCCGCGCGCAGGAGCAGCGTGTTGTTGTTGGTCTGGCGGGTGTCGTACTGTCCGCGCACATAGTTCATCTTGACGCCGCCGTTGACCTTGACGCCGTCCTTGGCAACGACGGTGATGCGCAGGCGGGTGATGGCGTCCTTTGCGCTGTCCGACGTCCCCCATCCCTCGTGCAGGTACATGGGGAGGTAGAAGCGCTTGTTGAAGGTCGCGCCGATGTCGGAGACGAGCGTCGCGTCCGCCTTGTAGGAGGTCTGATACCACTCGTCCTCGGCGCAGTTCGCGTTCTGCCATTCGACGATGATATCCTCAAATCCGCTCGTCGCGCCGATGTTGTCGTAGTCGCTGAGGCGGATATCGATCTCGAGGAAGGGTGCATGCTTGGGCACGAGGTAGGTTCCCGTGGGCGAGGTGAACTGCACCGACTCGATGCGCGTGTTCTCCACCGAGATCAGCCCGGAGATGACCTGCGGCGTGACGAGGTTGCCGTTGAGCATGACCTGCCAGCCCTCCGCCATGTCGTTGTCATCCCATTCCCAGCCCGTGCTGTCGCCGCCCGAGAGCGAGTAGTCGGGGAAGGGCCAGCCCTGCCCGAAATAGGTCGCCGGCGAGAAATAGTTGGGCTGCAGCTCCTCCTTGTTCGACCAGACGTAGCCGTACTTGTCGACGGGAACGTTGCTCGTCCAATCCTTGATCATGGCATAGCGGTCGTCGGGCACGGAGGACTGGGAGTCGAAGTACATGAGGCTCATCGCCTCCCATTCCTTGTTGAACATGACGGACGCGCCGAGCGAGAGGCTGCCGATGCGCAGATCGTCGTAGCGCAGATGGCGGTGCAGATAGTCGTTGAGGAAGTTATCCAACCCCTCATCCGTCGAGGAGAACTTGAGCATTGATGATATCCGAGCGGAACGTGATATAGTTGTCTTTTGTCACATCAAGCGCCGTTGTGTTATACGTCGTGGCGCCGTTTGCCGTCGTCGTGATGACCGACGCGCCCTCGTCGTTGACGGTGATCGGATCCATGTTGGCGTTCTGCACCCAGCCGTTTTCATCGGCAGTGCCGTACTCGAGCGCATACGCCGGCGTTGTCGCAAGACCGATCGATGCCGCCAACGAGGCCGCCATCAACCCTGTCAACACGAACATACAAGTTTTTTTCATTGTTTCCTCCCTTTATCGTTTGCGGCTCTGCCGCGAACGTGATTCCCGTTAATTGTTTTTTCTTCCTGCCGTTGGCAGGAAGAAAGGGGCTAGCCCCTTGAAAATTTTGATTTGCGTACCGGAATGTTACACGCTGCTGCGTTCGACGAGGTGCGTATGCACCTTTCTCACGTCGTGATCGCTTGCCTCGTCGTCGAGAATGAGGTCGACGTAGGCGTACGCCTCCGCCTTTTTGTCCACCGCGATCGTGGTGAGCGCCGGCTGGAAGAACCCCGCGAAGTCGAGATCGTCGCACCCGATGACGGAGACGTCCTGCGGCACGCTGTATCCGTAGTCGAACAGCGCCTTGAGCGCCCCCAGCGCCATCATGTCGGTGAGGCAGAGCAGGCTGTCGAAGGGCGTGCCCGCGCGGATGAGCTGTTCGCACAGTTCATAGCCGACGCGGTGCGCCTTGGCGAGCGGGTAATTCCCGCAGAGCACGCACGCCTCGCGCGCCTCCATGCCGTACTCCGCGGCGTGTTCGCGGAAGAAGCGCACGCGCAGGTCGTTGGGCGCCAGCCAGGACTCGATGCCCGCCACGAACGCGGGGCGCGTTCTGCCCGCACGCTGCAGGCACGCCATCGCCTCGCGCATCCCCTCCGTGTAGTCGACGACCACCTTCGGGCCGGTCGCCGTGCAGTTGATGAGGCGGATGCCCTCCTCCAGGAAAATGTCGTACCACGAGAAATCGCAGGTGAACATGGCGAGGTTGACGACGCCGCAGACGCGGTTGGAGAGCAGATCGTCGAGCACCTGCCGCACGTCGCGGTCTTTGACCGCAAACAGCGAGACGATGAAGTTCTTCTCCTTGGCGCGTTCCACCATTGCCTCGGCAAGGTGCATATAGTAGGGGTTGAGCAGATCTTCCACCAGAACGGCGATGACGTTGCTCTTGCGCTTGCGCAGATTGGCGGCGAGATTGTTGCGCCGGTAATTGAGCGCCCGCACCGCCTCCTCCACTTTGGCGCGCGCGTCGCTCGAGACGTACCCTTTGCCGCTGAGCACCCGCCCCACCGTCGCCGTGGAGACCCCCGCCCGCGCTGCCACATCCTGCTTTGTTACCATGCCTCCCTCCCATATGTCCTCGTGGACACATTCACGAAAAATAAAAGAGCATCCCGAGCTCATGCCTTTTTTGCAAATAGTTCACAAAAAACTCTTTTAAGGCACATTTATAGTATCATAATATATCATCTTTGTCAATGCTTCCGCCCAAAAAAGTCGGAGACATTTTTTCGGGCGGACGACTACGCTTCGCGCACGACTTCGACGGCGCGCAGCCCGAAGGGAACGAGGCGGCGCGCGGCGCGGTAATGTTCGTTGCTCCCGTCCTGCGCCCAGCCGCCGCGCAGCGTGAAGTGGTCGGGCGAGACGGCATCCTCCCCCCATTCGGCATGGAAGGGGCCGAAGCGGTTGCGCATCGTGGAGGAACAGACGATCTCGCAGAGATGTTCGCCCGCGGGAAGGTCGAATTGTGCCTCGCCGTCGAGCAGCACGCGCTGCGTCTGTCCGCACACGCTGCACACGCACATGGCGTAGTCGCCGACGGGACGGATGCGCACGCGCCCGCCGCCGCGCACCGCGACGCGATAGCGCACCTTGCCGCAGAAGTTCTCGTACCCCATCTGCGTGAGGTCGCCCGCCCGCTTGGGCGAGAGCGGCAGGAGGCGGAAGCCGCGGGTGTCGAAGGCGCCCTCGATCGTGACCGGCTCCAGACAGGTATGATAGCTGATGCAGTTGCGCAGGCTCTCGGGCGTATCGCCGAACAGCACGTCGCACAGCCGCCGGGTATTTTGCATCTGCGCCGTGTAGGTGACGACATTCCTGCCGCGGCGCACGGCGACGGGCGCCGTGAGGAAGTTGCAGTCGAGCGCGCTCTGCGCAAAGACAGGCGCGGCGCCGTTCATGCGGAGATCGTCGACGGGCTGCCGCTCCACCGTCAGGCGCGCGTCGCACGCGATGTCGCTTTCAAACGCAAACGTCACGCCGATCTTGCCGCACACGCCCCGTTTGACGAGTCGCTCGAAGATGCCGTAGACGTATCCGGAGAGCTGCTCCCCGTCCGGGAGCGTCACCGTCGCCTCCTCGATCGTGAGGCAGTTGTCGTCGCCGCCCGTAAATTCGGGCACGAGCGCCTCGCAGCTGCCCGCGCGGAAGGCGGGGCGATCGTATCTGCCTCCTTCCTCCAGAAGCAGGGAGGTATGCGGGGGGATCGTGTAGCGTTCCTGCGGCGCATCTCCCGTGCCGCGCACGAGATCGACGGCGGAAAAGCTGCCGCGCACCGCAAATTCGGAGGGCGCGTCGCCGTCGTTGACGGCGAAGATCATGCGCCCGCCGTCCGGAAATGTGCGCACCGTATAGGGGATCTGCGCGCACACGATCGGCGCGGGGCGGGGAAGACTGCCCGTGCGGACAAGGTCGGAGAGATCGCTCGCGACGCCGTCGACGAAGCGGGGCGCCTCCCCCATCGTGCACAGCGTGCCACCCGCCGCGAGAAATTCCCGCAGCAGCGCGACCGTGCCGCGCTTGAGTTCGACGCAGCCCGCAAGCACGACCGCGCGGTAGGCGCGTTCGCCCGCGATGAGCGCGCCGCCCTCCGTGCGGCCGATCGCCGCCAATACCTTTTCATCGATAAAATGATAGGCGATGCCCGCCCGCCGCAGCGCAAGAACGATCTCGGAGAAGGCGGCGTCCACCGCCATCGCCGCGCGCTCGTCGAGGCGGAGATAGTTGAGATAGATGCTCTCCATCGGCGTGATGACCGCGACGGGCGCGTCCTCGCGCGACGTCGAGAGCAGCCGACCGAGCCGGGCGAAATAGTCGTTGAACGCCGCATAGCCGTCCGCCCACGGCAGCGCCCTGCCGAAGGAGACGGGGTGGTCGGTCTTGCCCTGCCCGGCAAGGGAGTAGTTGTAGAGATGCTGGCACATGGCGTTGACGCCGCTGACGTACTGCCGGTCGGCGATCGCACGCAGCAGGCGGGGCGTGACGCTGTACCCCGTACAGCCGAACGTCTCCGTCAGAACGTGCGTTCTGCCCGTCTGCGCGGCGACGGACGCGGCGTTCTTCGCCGCGAGGAAGGGATCGCAGCCGCGCGTGAGGTTATCGATGGCGGGAACGTGTTCCCAGAGATAGCTCGTCGCGCAGTCCGCGCCGCCCCACATCTGCGCGAAGAGGGCGTTCTCCTCGATGCTGTGCCCCGTCAGCTCGCAGCCGTGGGCGCAGCACCAGTCGTACACCTTGCGGTAGTAGTTCTCGCAATACAGCCGGTTGAGCAGATTGTAATACTTCACGCGGAAGGGATAGCCGCGCGCATCCTGCAAAAAGAGCCACAAAAGCCCCTCTTTGAGCGGCTCGCCGTACTGCGCGCGATAGGCGTCCTCCGCAATGCGCGTGATGGGCGTCGCATAGCGGTAATACTGCGGTTCATCGGTAAAAAATCCGCGCAGCTCCTTTCCGAAGCGCTCGCCGAACCGCACATAATACTGCTCGTGCGTGAGCGCGAGAAACTGCTCCGTGACGCGCCCGTTCAGGATGTCGGCATAGGCATCCGACGTGCGCAGGTAGATCGTATGATATTCCTCCGCCCGTTCGTCCGGGCGAAGCAGGCGGGGCGCCCCCTCCTCCAGCGCATAGACGGCATATGCCTCCGGGTCATAGGAGGAACGGACGGCGTATTCGAGATAGCAGGCGCGGTCGTTCGCGTCGGCGAGCAGCCTGCCGCCCGCAAACCCGCTCGGCCAGCCGAACTCGTCGTACAGCCACACGCGCATCCCCTGCGCGCGCGCCTCGTCGAGGGCGACACCGACGGCGCGGAACCATTCCTCCGAGAGGTACTCCGTCTCCAGGCCCGCCCGCGCGTGAAAGACAAATCCGCCCAGATGGAAGCGCTTCATCTCGCCGATCTGACGGCGCAGCTCCTCCTCCGTGAGCGCCGAATTGATGCTCCAGAATACGACGGGACGGTCTTCTTCGCCCGCCGCACGCTGCAACAGCGTTGTATGCGTCTGCGCCATGCTCCCTCCGGTCATTCGACCACCTGCACGCCCTCGGGCGCCCGCACGTCGGTATGCACGCCGTCCGCCTCCGCGCGGCAGGTGACGACGAGAGCGCCGTGCGGCGTGGGGATGGTCGCCTGCGCGTATGTCAGCCCCCCGAGACGGGGCCGGACGCGCACCTTCCGGTATCCCGCATCCAGCGGCGTGACGCCGAGGATGCGCCCGATGAGAAAGGGAATGACCCCCGCCGACCAGCCGTGACACAGGCTGTGGCGGTATCCCGTATAGCAAAATCTTCCGTAATCGCCGTGGACGTCCTTCTCCCCCGGCTGCGGGATGCGGTCGATGGGGCAGACGTTTCCCTTGCCCCATTCGACGTCGAAGTCCTCCCAGAAGGTCGTCGCGCCGAGATCGAGCATCCCGCCGTAATACTCCCGCAGCGAATCGAGGGCGTACTGCTCGCCGGCGAGCTCGCTCTGCGCCGTGAGCAGAAAGTAGCTCATGAAGGTGGAAAATCCCTGCGCGCCGCCCGTGGTGAGGAGGGCGCGTTCGCGCGCGGAGAGCGGCGTTCCCGAGAGGTGTTTGAGCGCGGCGATCTGCTTTTTCTCGAGGACGGGGGCGTCTTTTCGCGACAGCTTGTCGTAAATATGCTGTGAGAGCGCGCCGTCCGTTCCGAAGAGCGTCTCCAGCGCGCGCGCACTCTTCGCGCACAGCTTCGCAAGGCAGCGCACCCCCTCTTCCTCGTCCGCGTGCCCGTGCGTCGGCCAGTCGACGAAATTCCCGCCGAAGTCGAAGTCGCCGTTTTCGGAGATGCAGCCGTCGATCTGGCGGAGCAGACCGTAGAAGTAATCGCGCTGCGCGAGCGCGTACCGCAGGTTGCCCGTGCGGCGGTAGTATTCCTCCACGATCATGATCCACCACATACTGTACATGGGGTAATTGTTCATCCAGCGCGGCAGCGGCGTCTCCGCCTTGACAAAGTCGAGGCTGTCGGAGACGCACCCGTCGTCGTCGCAGACGGAGAGCAGCGCACACACCTCGGGATAGAGATCCCCCACCCAGACGAGGCGGTCGCGCTTGATGCCGTCCCAGATATAGCGCTGGGCGCACAGCTGCACGGTATATGCCGCCGTGTCGTAGATGCGGTTGATGCGTTCGTCCGAACAGGTAAAGCTGCCCGTCTGCGGGCGGGCGCTGTGCGTATAGACGGCGTTGATCGCCTTCAGGCGCAGCTCCGCGTTCTCGTCGAGCAGTTCAAAGTGCGCAAAGCGGAAGCCGCCGGAGAGATATTCGGCATCCGAGAGCATGGGAAGCGGCAGCGTGACGTCGCGCAGGGCGTGGTCGTTGGTGCTGCCCTTTTGCCCGATCTCGGAGAGGCACTCGCCCACCGACTCGCCGAGGCGGATGCGGACGAGGGCGCCGTTGGTGCCGTAGCCCGTGACGATGCGCAGCCCGCCCTGCAGCTCTCTGCCGAAGTCGAGAATGACGCCGCTCTTACCGCACATCCGCACGAACTGCGCCTCGTTCAATCCGATCTGCTCGGCAAGGCGCGCCGACAGGAGGGGTGCGTTTTCCACCTTCCCCTCGACGCGCACAACGCGCTCGGGGATGATCGGCTCCCGCACCATCGAAGTATCCGCAATCGTCTTCATATTCCCTCCCGCAGGCGCCCCGCGCCGCCGCAAGCGGCGGCACGCTCGGTCTGCCCGCCTCTGAAATGTTAAAATTTCACAAATGAGTGGTTTGTGTCCTCGTGGACACATTTATATTATCACACCTTTTTTTCTTTGTCAATGCATTCCGGAAAAAATTTTCCGGATTTTTTGCAGAAGGGAACGATCGGGGCGCGCAATGGGTTGCCTTTTGCGGCGCGCAGTGCTATAATCGCCTGCGGAAAAATGGTGAAATACGCAAAAGAAGCGTCGTTATGGTTCAGATCATTGTCAAAGTCCTGCTCATCATGCTCGTGCTGTTCGCCTTCGCCGTGCCCGGATTCGTCCTCAAAAAGACGGGGCTCGTGCGCTCGGACAGCCTGTACTCCGTCTCCAATATCCTGCTGTGCTTTGCCCAGCCCATGCTCATCATCCAGGCGTTCGCCGTCGATCCCATCCCGCCCACGGGGGAGACACTGCTCAACTTTTTATGGGTGTTCCTCTTTTCCGTCGCGGCGATCTTCCTCACCTTCTTTGCGTCCAAGCTGTGTTTCCTCTTCATGAAGGGCGACGAACAGCGCAGAAAGCGGGACGTGCTCGTCTTTGTCGGAACGTTCTCCAACTGCGCCTTCGTGGGCATCCCCTTCATCGAGATGTTCACGGACGGCAACTCCGAGGCGATGATGTACATCACCGTCTTTACGGTCGCGTTCAACATTATCCTCTGGACGCTGGGCGCCTATCTCATCACGCAGGACAAAAAACAGATCTCCCTCAAAAAGGCGCTGCTCAATCCCTGCACCGTCGGCTCGGTGATCGGCTTTCTCCTCTTTCTCGTGCCCGAGATCAACATCTTCAACATGGAGGAAGTCAAAGAATTGCAGCAGATCGTCACCTACGGCGGCGGCATGACGGCGCCCCTGTCCATGATGGTGGTGGGCGTGCGCATCGCGGAGCTTTCGCCGCGGCAGCTCTTCTGCGATAAAACGGTGTACCTCTCCGCCGCCGTGCGGCTGCTCCTGTCCGCGGCGCTCACCTATCTTCTCATCCTGCCCTTCAAGCTGACGGGCGTGTTTGCGGACACCCCCTATGTGCTGCTCGCCCCCGTCATTGCGATGGCGATGCCGCCCGCGGCGAGCGTGGTGGCGTTCGCCGAAAAGCTGGACGGCGAAAAGGAGCTGGCGGCTGCCGCCTACTCGACGGGCACCATCCTCTCCGTCGTCACCCTCCCCTTCGTCCTGCTCCTCATCTCGCTGTAACAAAAAGCGCCCCCGTCCTGCCGCATGCAGGACGGGGGCGCTGTCATATAAATGGTCACTTCAGAAGTCCGTACTCCTTTGCAAGGGCGCGGAAGGCGGGGATGCTGCGCTCGATGACGGCGCGCTCCACGCAGTACGAGATGCGCACATACCCTTTGACGCCGAAGCCGTCCGAGGGCACGAGCAGCAGCTCGTATTTTTTTGCCCGTTCGCAGAACGCCGCGGCGTCCGGCTCGGGGGATTTCACAAAGAGATAGAACGCGCCCTCGGGGGGAACGCATTCAAACCCGCACGCCGTGAGCGTGCCGAGGAGCAGATCGCGGTTCTTGCGGTATTCTTCGATATCGCCCGAATGTCCGAGGCATTTTGCGACCACGCGCTGGAAGAGCGCGGGCGCGCACACGAAGCCGAGCGCCCGCCCCGCGCCGCACACGGCGGAAAAGACGTCCTGCGCGTTTTCGCACTGCGGGGAGACGGCGATATAGCCGATGCGCTCGCCCGCGAGCGAGAGCGACTTGGAGAAGGAATAGCACACGATCGTGTGGGGATAGTACGCCATCGGATAGGGAACGGCGGCGCCGTAAGTGAGTTCGCGGTATGGCTCGTCCGCAATGAGAAAGACGGGCGCGCCGCGCTCCTCCGACTTGCGCGCGAGCAATGCCGCGAGCGCGGACAGCTCCTCCCGCGTATACACCGCCCCCGTGGGGTTGTTGGGGGAGTTTAGGATGACCCCCTTGGTGTGCGCGCCGATCGCCGCGTCGAGGGCGCCCATGTCGAGGTGGAAGCGCTCGTCGCACGCGGCAGGCACGACCTTGCCCCCCGCGCTCTCGATGAACACGATGTACTCGGGGAAGCAGGGCGTGATGACGACGAACTCGTCTCCCGGCTCACAGAGGGCGTTCAGCGTGATGGTGAGCGACGCCGCCGCCCCGCACGTCATGTATACCCCCTCCGCGGTCACGGGTACCCCGAACGCCGTCCGGATATACTGCGCGACCGCCTCACGCACTTCGGGCGCGCCCGCCGCCGACGTGTAGCCGTGCAGCGCGAGCGAGGGCATGGTCGTCGTGAGGCGCACGATCTCCTCGTTCACCTCGGGCGGGGCGGGCACGCCGGGATTGCCGATGGAGAAGTCGAACACCTTGTCCGCGCCGATCTGTTGTTTGCGGGCGTTGCCGTACTCGAAGATCTCGCGGATGACCGAGCGCGCCTCCCCCAATTTCTTGTTTCGTTCGTTGACCATATTTCACCTCTCCAGCATTTTTTTGAGGAACTGCCCCGTATAGGAGCGCTCGCACGCGGCGACTTCCTCGGGTGAACCCGTGCAAAGAACGGTGCCGCCGCCGTCGCCCCCCTCGGGGCCGAGGTCGATGAGGTAGTCGGCGACCTTGATGACGTCGAGATTGTGCTCGATGACGAGCACGGTGTTGCCGCTGTCGCGGAAGCGCAGCAGAATTTTGACGAGCTTTTCCACGTCGTAGCTGTGAAGGCCGGTCGTGGGTTCGTCGAGGATATAGAAGGTGCGTCCCGTCGAGCGCTTGGACAGCTCCGTCGCGAGCTTGACGCGCTGTGCCTCGCCGCCCGAGAGCGTCGTCGCCGACTGCCCGAGCTTGATGTAGCCCAGGCCCACCTCGTTGAGCGTGGAGAGCTTGTTGTAGATGGAGGGCAGGCTCCTGAAGAAGTCGCACGCCTCTTCCACCGTCATGTCGAGGACGTCGGCGATGGACTTGCCCTTGTAACGGACTTCCAGCGTCTCGCGGTTGTAGCGCTTTCCGCCGCACACCTCGCAGGGGACGTAGACGTCGGGCAAAAAGTGCATCTCGATCTTCATGATGCCGTCGCCCTGGCAGTTTTCGCACCTGCCGCCCGCGACGTTGAAGGAGAACCGCCCCGACTTGAACCCCATCGCCTTGGCGTCGGGCGTCGCCGCGAACAAGTCGCGGATGGCGGTGAATACGCCCGTGTAGGTGGCGGGATTGGAGCGGGGCGTCCTGCCGATGGGCGACTGATCGATGGCGATCACCTTGTCGAAGAATTCCAGTCCGCGGCATTCCCCGCTCTTGCCCAAGGGCAGGCGGGAGCCGTTCAGCCGATTGGAGAGAAGGGGCAGGATGATCTCGTTGACGAGCGAGCTCTTGCCCGACCCCGAGACGCCCGTGACGACGGTCATGAGTCCCGCGGGGATCTTCACGTCGATGCCCTTCAGGTTGTTCTGACGGCAGTCGTCCACCTCGAACCATCTTCCGTCCGGCTCCTTGCGCACGGCAGGAACTTCGATCTTGCGCCTGCCCGCCAAGAAGTCGCCCGTGATGGAACGCGGCTCGTTCATGATGTCCTCGACCGTGCCGCAGGCGACGATCTCGCCGCCGTGGATGCCCGCTTTGGGGCCGACGTCCACGAGATAATCCGCCGCCCGCATGGTGTCCTCGTCGTGTTCGACGACGATGAGCGTGTTCCCGAGGTCGCGCAGGCCCTTCAGCGACGCGAGCAGTTTTTCGTTGTCGCGCTGATGAAGGCCGATGCTCGGCTCGTCGAGAATGTACAGAACGCCCGTCAGCGCACTGCCGATCTGCGTGGCAAGCCGAATGCGCTGGCTCTCGCCGCCCGAGAGCGTCGCCGCATTGCGCGAGAGCGTGAGATAGTCCAGTCCCACCCCCACGAGGAAGTTGAGGCGGTTCTTGATCTCCTTTAAGATGACGTCGGCGATCGCGTGCTGGGTGGGCGTGAGCGTGAGCCCGTCGAGGAAGGCGGCGATGCCGCGCACGGGCAGGTCGCAGACTTCGGCGATGTTCTTGCCCCCCACCGTGACCGCGAGCGCCTCCTTTTTGAGGCGCTTGCCGTGGCAGTCGGGGCACTCGGAGGTGCGCATATACCGCTCGATATCCCATTTGACGCCCACCGAGCTCGTCTGATTGTACCGCCGCTGCAGATTGTTGACGAACCCCTCCCATGCCGCCTTGTAGTTGGAATGGAAGGTGCGCGTCGAATATTCGAGGTCGATCTTCTCCCCGCCGTTGCCGTACATGAGCAGATCGTACACCTCTTTGGGCAGATCTTTGACGGGAACGTCGAGCGAGAAGCCGTAGTGCTTGGAGAGCGCCGCGAGATACATCTGCGTGACGGTGGAGGAGTCGAGGTTCCACCCGCTGATGCGGATGGCGCCCTCGCGCAGCGTCTTGGTCTTGTCGGGGCAGATGAGGTCGGCGTCCACCGTCTGCTTGAAGCCCAGCCCCGAGCAGGTCGGACATGCCCCCCACGGCGTGTTGAAGGAGAAGAGCCGCGGCTCGATCTCCTCGATGGAGATGTTGCAGTCGGGGCAGGCATAGCGCGTCGAATAGAGCGTCTCCGTCCCGTCGCAGTCGATGACGACCAGCCCGTCCGCAAGAGAGAGCGCCGTCTCGAGGCTCTCGGTGAGGCGCTTCAGGATCCCCTCCTTGACGACGAGGCGGTCGACGATGACGCTTACGTTGTGCTTGAGATTTTTTTCGAGCTTGATCTCCTTTAAGATGACGTCGGCGATCGCGTGCTGGGTGGGCGTGAGCGTGAGCCCGTCGAGGAAGGCGGCGATGCCGCGCAC
>CALVWN010000051.1 GCA_944367415.1 uncultured Clostridia bacterium
CGCAGTCGCTCTCCATTTCCTACAAGCGGCTGCTCGGGCGCACCTTCCCCACATTCATGCCCGACGTCATCATCTTTCAATACCCCAATCCGTTCAGAGCGCATTATCTCAAAAAACTGCTCAAAAAATACCCTGCGTGCAAGCTCATCCTGTGGTGGCATCTCGATATCACCCGTCAGAAGCTGCTCGGCAAGCTCTTCGAGGGGCAGACGAAATGGCTGCTGCGCCGTGCCGCGCGCGTGGTCGCGACCAGCCCCAATTATATTGCGGGCAGCGCCCATCTCTCTTCGGTGAAGGAAAAATGCACGGTCGTTCCCTGCTGCGCCAACGACGAGCGCATCCGCACGGATGACGGCGTCGCGCGGCGCGCGGAGGAGATCCGCCGCGCGCACGCGGGCAAGTTCCTGCTCTTTGCGGTGGGGCGGCACGTTCCCTACAAGGGCATGGAATACCTCGTGCGGGCGTCCAAGCTGCTCGACGGGCGCTTTCTCGTTGCGATCGGCGGCAAGGGGCCGCTCACGCAGCAGCTCATGTCGCTCGCCGCGGGGGATGAAAAGGTGCGCTTTCTCGGGCGCATCTCCGACGAAGAGCTCAAGGCGTGGCTGATGGCGTGCGACGTATTCTGCTTTCCCTCCGTTACCAAGAACGAGGCGTTCGGCATCGCTCTCGCGGAGGCGATGGCGTTCGCAAAGCCCGCCGTCACCTTCACCATTCCCGGATCGGGTGTCAACTATGTCAGTCTCAACGGCGTGACGGGCATCGAGTGTCCGAACGCCGACGTCGCCGCCTATGCCGCGGCGATCCGCACGCTTGCGGAGGACGACGCAAAGCGCACCGCCTACGGCGAAGCGGCGCGCCGCCGCGTGGAGGAACTGTTCACGTCGGCGCAGTTTTCCGAGAACGTGCGCCGTCTGCTCGGGGAGGTATGCGGATGAAAGTCTACGGCATCATCATGGCGGGGGGCGGCGGAACGCGCTTCTGGCCGCTCTCGCGCAAGGGCACGCCCAAACAGCTCCTCAACCTGAGCGGCAAGGAGATCATGGTCAACGAGGCGATCGACCGCGTCGCGCGCGTCGCCGCCTATGAGGATATCTATATCGTCACCAACTGCGAACAGGCGGACAAGATGCGCCTCGTCACGCACGGGCGGGTCGCCGCCGAGCACATTCTCTCCGAACCGTGCGCGCGCAACACGGCGGCGTGCATCGGCTATGCCGCGATGAAGATCATGCGCGAAAGAGGGGACGGCGTGCTCGTCATTACGCCCTCCGACGCCTACATCAAGGACGAGGATACCTTTGCGCAGGTGCTGGGCACCGCCGTTCACGCCGCGGCGACGACCAACAAGCTCGTCACCATCGGCATCAAGCCCACCTTCCCCGCCACGGGATACGGCTATATCCGCTACCGCGAGGCGGAGGGCGACGTCAAGCCCGCCATGCGCTTTGTGGAGAAGCCCACGCGCAGGAAGGCGGAGGAGTACCTCCGCAGCGGATGCTATGTCTGGAACAGCGGAATGTTTGTCTGGAAGGCGTCCGTCATTCTCAAAAAATTCAAACGGCTGCTGCCCGAACTGTACGCGCGGCTCGCGAAGATCGCCGCCTCCTTCGGCAGGCCCGACGAGAGGAGCGTGCTCGAGGAACTCTACCCGGAGCTTCCCTCCGTCTCCGTCGATTACGGCATCATGGAGCACAGCAGGGATATCCTCGTCGTGCCGGGCGAATTCGGCTGGAACGACGTCGGCAGCTGGGATATGCTGGGCGCCCTTCACCCGCAGGATGAACGGGGGAACGTGGTCGTCGGCAACGCCGTCAACGTGGATACGGAAAACACCGTCATCTATTCGAGCGGAAAGATGATCGCCGCCGTGGATGTGAGCGATCTCATCATCGTCGACACCCCGGACGCCATTCTCGTATGCCCCAAATCCAAAGCGCAGGACGTCAAAAAGATCGTCGAGGAACTGCGGGCAGAGGGGAAGGAGGAATTGCTTTGAAGAACTATCGCGCGGAATGGGAGCGCTGGTGCAGCGACCCCGTCTTTGACGGCGAGACGCGCGCCGCGGCTGCGGCGATGCCCGCGGAGGAGATCGAGGACGCCTTTTACCGCGATCTCGCCTTCGGCACGGGCGGACTGCGCGGCGTGATCGGCGTCGGAACCAACCGCATGAATGTATATACCGTCGGCAGGGCGACGCAGGGGCTTGCCGACTATGTGCGCACGCAGACGCAGGCGGGCAGCGTGGTCATCGCCTATGACAGCCGCCGGATGTCGCGGGAGTTTGCCGCCGATTCGGCGTGCATCCTCGCGGCGAACGGCATCCGCGCCTATCTCTTCGAGGGGCTGCGGCCCACGCCCGAGCTATCCTTCGCCGTGCGCGACCTGGGGGCGACGGCGGGCATTGTCATCACGGCGAGCCACAATCCCCCCGAATACAACGGCTACAAGGTGTACTGGTCGGACGGCGGGCAGATCGTTCCGCCGCGGGACGGCGAGATCATCGCCGCCATCGGGCGCGTGCCCGACTTTTCGTCCGTTCGCCGGATGCCCTTCGACAGGGCAAAGGCGGAGGGGAAGATCGTCATCATCGGGGAGGAGACGGATGCGCGGTATCTTGCCGCCGTCCGGCGCATCGTGCTGCGCCCGCAGCTGTGCGCCGAATACGGAAAGAAGCTCACCGTCGTCTACACGCCGCTGCACGGCACGGGCAGCGTGCCCGTGCGCCGCGCCCTTGCGGAGCTTGGCTTTGCGCGCGTGTTTGTCGTGCCAGAGCAGGCGATCCCGGACGGCGCGTTCCCGACGGTCGTCTCTCCCAATCCGGAGGACAAGCGCGCCTTTGCACTCGCCCTCGCGCTTGCGGAGAAGGTGAATGCCGATCTCGTGCTCGCCACCGACCCCGACGCCGACCGGCTCGGCGTCTATTGCAGGACGAAGGAGGGGACGTATGTTCCCTTCACGGGCAATATGAGCGGATTGCTCATCGCGGAGTATGAACTGCTCACGCGCAGGGAGCTGGGGCTGCTGCCCGCCCGTCCTTCCGACGGGGCGATCGTCACCACCATCGTCTCCTCCGACATGGTCTTCCCCCTCGCGCGCGAATACGGTCTCACCGTCATCGAGACGTTGACGGGATTCAAGTACATCGGCGAGCAGATCAGGCTGTTTGAAGAGGCGCTCGCCGCCAACGGCGGCGTCCCGGACGGCAGCAAGGGCGCCTATGTCTACGAGTTCGGATTCGAGGAGAGCTACGGCTGTCTCGTCGGCACGCACGCGCGCGACAAGGATGCCGTGGCGGCGGTCGTCGCTCTGTGCGAGGCGGCGGCGTATTACGCCTCCCGCGGCATGACGCTCGACGACGCCATGCGCGATCTGTACCGCCGGTACGGCGCGTATGCCGAGACGCTCGCTTCGAAGACCCTGAAGGGTGCGGACGGGGCGCAGCGCATTTCCGGGATGATGGAAACGCTCCGCAGCGATCCGCCCGCCGCCGTTGCGGGAAGGGCGGTGATCGCCGTGCGCGACTATCGGCGCGGCGTGCGCACCGAGCTTGCGACGGGCGCCCGTTCGCCCGTCGGGCTGCCCGAGAGCAATGTGCTGTACTTTGAGTTGGAGGGCGGGGCATGGTGCTGCGTGCGGCCCTCCGGCACCGAACCCAAGATCAAGTTTTATATCGGCGCGCGCGGAGAGGAGATCTCCGACGCGCAGACGCAGCTCGAAACGCTCAAGGCGGGATTTCTCGGGCTGTTTACAGAGGATTAACCTATGGCGCAGAACGAATTGATCAAACTCATTCCCGTATTCAAGGATTATATCTGGGGCGGGACAAAACTGCACGATCTGCTCGGGAAGGATACGGGCAGATTGGAGCACGTGGCGGAGAGTTGGGAATTTTCCACCCATCCCGATGGACAGAGCGTGCTTGCAAGCGGAAAATATGCGGGCAAGACGCTCGCAGAGTATTTTGCTGCCATCGGCTGGAAAAAGGCGGGAACGTACAGTGAGGCGCATAAGCGCCTGCCGTTCATGACCAAATTCATCGACGCCAAGGAGAACCTGTCCATTCAGGTGCATCCGACGGAGGCCTATGCGCGCCGCCATGAGAACGACAACGGCAAGAACGAGATGTGGTACATCATGGATGCCGAGGCGGAGGCGTTCATCTACGTCGGATTCAACTGCAACACGAGCCGCAAGGAGGTGGCGCGGCGTGTCAAGGACGGCTCCATCGAGCAGATCCTCAACAAGATCCCCGTCCGGAAGGGGGATTCCTTCTTTATCCCCGCCGGCACCGTACACGCCATCGGCGCGGGGTGCCTCATCTGCGAGATCCAGCAGACCTCCAACGTCACCTACCGGCTGTACGATTACGGCAGGCTGGATCATGACGGCAAGACGCGCGAACTCAACGTGAAAAAGGCGCTGGATGTCCTCAACTACAAGCGCATGGAGATCGAGCTGGACGAGGAGAGCGGGCTCTACCACATCGGGGCGGCGTCCGCCAAGACGCTGGCGCGCACCAACTGGTTCACCGTCACCAAGTACGAAGTGGACGGAGATCTCAAGATCACGTCCATGCGTTCGCCCTATACGCAGTATAAAGTGCTCATCGCGGTGGACGGCGACGGGGACATCGATCTGCCGGACGGCACGGAATATCTTTCAGAGGGCGGCACATGGCTTTTAAAGCAACAGGCGCCGCTGCGCATCCACGGGCATTGTTCGCTGCTCGTCGTCAACCTGTAAGGAGCGGACATGAAGATCGCAGTGGATTGCAGGTATCTCGGCAAGTCCGGGATCGGACGTGTCTGTGAGGGGATTTTAGAGCATCTCGACTATACCGCAGACGAATACTACCTTGTCGGAGACGCGGGGAAACTTGCGCCTTATTCTGCTGCACATATCATTGCGGATGAGGGGGATCCGTTCTCCGCAAAGGGGATGCTCTCCTTCCCGAAATCAATCAACCGTATCTGTGATTGTCTGATCATCCCCAATTTTATCATCCCGTTCGGGATCCGTATTCCCGTCTATACGGTGATGCATGATCTGATCTTTCTCGATCTTCCGCAGATCATGACGCGCGGGAAGGCGGATTTTCTGATCAAAAAGACGCTCCTTGCGCGCTGCATGAAAAAGTCACGGCGCATCGCCTGCGTTTCGCAGTTCACGCGGTCGCGCTGCGAGCATTTTTTTCCGAAATTTGCGCAAAAATGCTATGTGAACTACAACGGGCTCTCCAAGGATGTCCTTGCATTCGATGCGAGCGGGATTTCCAAGGCCGATACGCTCGTCTTTGTCGGGAACGTCAAGCCGCATAAGGGGCTCGGTACGCTGATCGAGGCGTATCGTATGCTTCCGGCAGGGCGGTACCGGCTGAAGATCATCGGAGAGCGGGAGGGATTCCTCACGGGGATGGATGCGGATGAGCTCGCCTGCGAGGGCGTGACCTTTACGGGGCGGCTTTCGGACGATGCTTTGCTCAAAGAGATCGCATCGGCGGCATTTCTCATCCAGCCCTCCCTCTATGAGGGCTTCGGTCTTCCGCCCCTGGAGGCGCTTTGGCTGGGGACGCGGCCCATTGTATCCGACATTCCGGTTTTCCGGGAGATATACGGCGATCTTCCCGTCGTCTTTTTCAAAGCGGGGGATGCGGCGTCCCTGCGCGACGCCGTTCTCGAGGCCGATCCCCGTGTGGCGCCGGATCGCGGGAAGATCGCGGAAAAATATCATTATGCGCGCTTCGTAAAGACGCTGCGGGCAAATCTTGCGGAGGAAAGAGGGTAAATGCAGTCGGCGGCAGCGAGCGGGACGTACGTCCGTCAGGGAGAGAGGCACGAGCTGTATCTGACCGATCTTTTGGTCGGGATCATCGTGATCCTTGTGACGTTCCGCGGCTTTATCGACAATTTCATCGGGTACGGCACGCTGCTCGTGGACGCCTGCTTTGCCATTCTGCTCCTTTGGGAAGTGTACGCCTGTTTTACCGGAATGGTGAAGAGGAGCCGCTGGGCAAAAGTTCTCGGGTTGTACCTCGCCTGGGTCATTCTCTGTTTCGCGGTCGGGGCATTTCAGGTGCTTGCGGGGAAGACGTCCCTCTACGATGCGGTCATCGGGTTCCGCAACAACAATGTCTATACGGGGCTGTTCCTGATTGCGGTGCTCCGGTTTGACCGCGGAAGCGTCCGCCGTTTTTACAGGCTGTTTGTCAACTGCGGCGTGTTTATCTGTGCGTTTGCGATCGTACAGTATGTCTGCCGCGATTTCCTTCCGGACAGTCTGCTCGTTTTGAACGGGGAGGAAATCTTTACCCTGCACGGGAGCGATGTGATCCGCGTGACAGGACTCATGGGGAATACGATCATCTTCGGCGGATATTCCATCGTTCTTTTCTCCCTCGTCTGGGCAGAACTCATAACGAAGCGCTACCGTCCGTTTTTGCTCTGGGTCAAACTTGCCGTCATCGCGTTGGCAAACTATTTTACTTTTTCACGGGCATCGGTCGTCGGAATGGCCGCCGTATTTGTCCTGGAATTTGTACTCTACGGCTGTACGCACCGGCGGGCTTTCGAGACCATTTTTGTCACGCTGATCTTCCTCGTGGTCGCGCTGCTGCTCGTCCTTACGCTGTTCGGGGATTCCGTCATCGTTCAGCGGCTGCTCGGTCAGAATGCCGACTGGACAGCGGGCAGCGATTCCGGACACTTTTCCATGATTGATGCCGCAGCGCAGGAGATCGGCAGAAACTGGCTGATCGGTACGCTGATGGGACAGAGCAACAGCGTCATCACGGACGGTACGTTCTGGGCATATCTGCTCGAAATGGGCGTTCCGGTCTTTCTCGTATACTGCATTCTCCTGTTTGTGCTCCTTCTGATCGCGCTGCGAAACTGTAAGAGCAAGGACAGAATGACCGGCGGGATCTGCACGGCGTATATCGGGATGAATGCATACCTTCTCATCTTTTCATTCATCAATTCGGCATATGCCGCCCGCAGCGTGCTGGTCTTTGTCTGGCTGATCGGGGGCATGATGCTCGCCATTATTGCGAAAAAAGGACGCGGAACGGTGCAGACAAAGGGAGGGGAATCATGATTCCGAAGATCATTCATGCCTGCTGGCTCGGAAAGGCGGAAATGCCGGCAGATCAGAAACAGTATGTAGAGGGCTGGCGGGCGCTGCATCCGGACTGGGAGATCATACTCTGGACGGATGAGACGTTTTCACAGTTTTATGACGACAGCGCGTTCGTGAAAGAGGCGCTTACGCGAAAGAAGTACGGATTTTTGAGCGATTATTTCCGTTTTACCGTACTCTATCGCTACGGCGGCATCTATATCGATACCGACGTGGAGCTTTTCAAGCCGCTCGATCCGTTTTTGTCCTGCCATATGTTCATGGGTTTCATCTTTGATGATTCGATCGGGACGGCGCTCATCGGAACGGAGCCGGGAAATCCGCTCATGTCCGAATGGCTGCGCATTCTGGAAGAGGATTTCGAGAAAAAAGGGACGTTTACGGTCAGCAATGACTGGATCACAAAATACTTTCTCGACCATTATCCGGATTTCCGGCTCAACGGGGCGCGGCAGTCGCTGCGGTGCGGGATCGAGATGTTCCCGAAAGACTACTTTGAGCGGCTCCGGATCAGCAAGAAAAGCGGGGGGGGGTATGCAGAACATCATTGTGCAGGTTCATGGAAGGACGACCGTGAGCCGGGGTATAAAAATCTTCTGCGCCGCCTGTTGCCGCGCAAGCTCGTCTCTGCGATCGGACATCGCTTTGCCGTAAAGCGCGCACCCTACTATGCAGTTTATCTGCAACACCGCAGGAAAAAATACAAAGAGAGGGAGGATACATGAAGGGAATCATCCTTGCAGGGGGAAGCGGGACGCGGCTGTATCCGCTCACCGCGGTGACAAGCAAGCAGCTCCTGCCCGTCTACGATAAGCCCATGATCTATTACCCGCTCTCCACGCTCATGCTGGCGGGGATCCGCGATATCCTCATCATCTCCACGCCGGAGGATACGCCCCGCTTTGAACAGCTCTTCGGGGACGGCAGCACATTCGGGCTCAGCCTCTCCTATGCCGTTCAGCCGACGCCGGGCGGCCTTGCGCAGGCTTTCCTCATCGGCGAGGAATTCATCGGACAGGACGACGTGTGCATGGTGCTGGGGGACAACATCTTCTACGGCAACGGCCTGAAAAAGAGCCTGCAGCGGGCGGCGGACAATCTGCGCGTCGGCCGTGCCACGGTATTCGGCTACTATGTCCCCGACCCCGAACGCTTCGGCGTCGTCGAATTCGACGAGCACGGCAGGGCGGTCTCCATCGAGGAGAAGCCCGCCGCACCCAAGTCCAATTACGCCGTCGTCGGGCTGTACTTTTACACGAACGACGTCGTGCAGGTCGCAAGATCCATCCGCCCCTCCGCACGCGGGGAGCTGGAGATCACCACCGTCAACCAAAACTATCTCGATCGCGGCAAGCTGGAGGTGATCACCTTCGGCCGCGGTTTTACCTGGCTGGATACGGGCACGCACGAATCGCTCGCCGACGCGACTGCCTTCGTGCGCATGATCGAACAGCGGCAGGGGCTGCAGATCAGCTGTATCGAGGAGATCGCCTATCAGAACGGCTGGATCGGACGCAAGCAGCTGCTCGCGCAGGCGGAGCTGATGAAGAACAACGACTATGGCAGGCATCTGCGGCAGGTCGCAGAGGGGAAAATACGCTATTGACGGGAAATGATATGGACGTATCGGTCATTATGATCAATTACAACACGTTCGAACTGACAAAGAATGCGTTGGAAAGCATTTTCGCACAGACCGAAGGGATCGACTATGAGCTGATCCTCGTGGACAATCTCTCGCCGGACGGTTCGGGCGAAAAACTGCGCGAGCTGTTCGGGAAAAAGATCGTCTATGTGCAGTCGGGCGGGAACCTGGGCACGAGCAAGGCATTCAATCTCGCGCTGCGGCAGGCGAAGGGAACGTATGTCCTCTGGCTGAACACGGACATTCTCATCAAGGAAAACTTCATCAAGAAGCTGTTCGACTATATGCAGAGCGATCCGCACTGCGGCATCTGCGGCGGGAATGTGCTCGACTTTGCAGGCAGGCCTGCCCATTCTTTCCGAAAAGTGTTTCCCTGTCTGTGTGAGGAACGCAAGGATAAAAGCCTCGTGCTTGCCGTGCTGCGCAAGATCTTCCGCAAGCCATTCTTCAATCAGTATAACTATACGAAGGCGCCGATGCAGGTCGGTTATATCACGGGTGCAGACATGATGATCCGCGCGGATCTGTTTGCGCAGGTGGGCGGCTTTGATGAGGACATCTTCATGTATTCCGAAGAGGTGGAATTTACATGGCGCGCCGTACACGGGGCGGGCGTGACGGTAATGTCTGTGCCCGATGCGCACATCCTGCACCTGGAAGGGGCGAGTTTCGGCGGGAAACAACGGTACAGCCCCGGCCGCTTTGCGAGCGGCCTGGACGGTTCCGTCGTGATGTATACCAAGTGTTACGGAGTGAAAACGGCGGTTGCGTATCTGCGCATCCTGCGCCGCGCCTATCGCAAATTCGCCTTTATCGCGGGGTGTACGGGGATGCGCGAAACAAAAAGAATGTATCAGGAAAAGCGCGCCGCCGTTGAAGAGCGGCTCGCGCGGCTGAAGGCAAAGGAGAATTGCAAATGAACATTATCAAGACGCAGCTTGACGGGGCATTCATCATCGAGCCGCAGGTGTTCGGCGACAACCGCGGCTGGTTCATGGAGACGTATAACGAGAAAAACCTGCGCGACGCGGGCCTCGACGTGCCCGTGTTCCTCCAGGACAATCAGAGCTACAGCGCGCAGAAGGGCATCGTGCGCGGGCTGCACTGCCAGCTCGCACCCTATGCGCAGACCAAACTCATCCGCTGTACGCGCGGCGCCATCGAAGATGTTATCGTCGACATCCGCCGCGGGTCGCCCTCTTACGGTAAACACACCAAGGTGCAGCTCACGGCGGAAAATAAGCGCCAGCTCTTCATCCCCAAGGGATTTCTGCACGGCTTCGTGACGCTGACGGATGACGTCGAAGTGCAGTACAAGGTGGACGCTTACTATGCGCGTTCCGCCGATCGCAGCGTGCGTTACGACGACCCCGCGTTCGGCATCGATTGGGGGGTGCAGTCGCCTGTTTTGTCCGAAAAAGACAGGAACGCTCCGCTCTTTTCGGAGAGTGACGTCTCGTTTGAGTACGGGAGGAAGGCATGAAGGTACTCGTCACGGGCGTGAAAGGACAGCTCGGCTATGACGTCTGCCGCCGCCTGACGGAACGGGGGATCGAGCATCACGGCATCGACATCGACGATCTCGACATCACCGATGCGGACGCGGTGCGCGACTATGTGCGCGCGTACGCTCCCGACGTCATCATGCACAACGCCGCCTATACCGCCGTCGACCGCGCGGAATCGGAGCCGGAGACCTGCCGCCGCGTCAATGCGCTCGGCACGGGGTATCTCGCGCAGGCTGCCGCCGCGGCGGGCGCCAAGATCGTGTATATTTCCACCGACTATGTCTTTGACGGGGAAAAGGCGGGGGCGTACCTTCCGGAGGATGCACCCTGCCCCGTCTCCGTGTACGGGAGCACCAAGGAGGAGGGGGAGCGACTCGTGCGCGCGGCGACGCCGAAGCACTTCATCGTGCGCATTTCCTGGGTGTTCGGCGTACACGGGAACAACTTTGTCAAGACCATGCTGCGCCTTTCCGAGACGCACGACACGCTCAACGTCGTCTGCGACCAGGTGGGTTCGCCCACCTATACGTCCGATCTGGCGGCGCTGCTCGTCGACATGATCGGAACGGAGCGTTACGGCACCTACCATGCGACCAATGCGGGCGTATGCAGCTGGTACGAGTTTGCCTGCGAGATCTTCCGCCTGGCGGGCAGATCGGTGAAGGTCGATCCCGTCACGACGGAGGAGTATCTGCGTATGGCGCCGCAGCAGGCGAGACGCCCGAAAAACTCCGTCATGGATCAAGAAAAACTGACCGCGAACGGCTTTGCGCGTCTGCCCGACTGGAAGGACGCGCTGCAGCGCTATCTCGCGGAGCTGAGGTGAGGGGATGAAGATCGATGCCGTCGTCGTGCTCTACCGACCGAGCGAGGAGAATCTCCGTAACATTGCAGACTATGCCCCGACCGTGCGCACGCTGTACGTCATGGATAATTCCGATACGCCGGACGAGATCCCCCTGCGGCGTCTGACGGCGCTTGAAAATGTGGTGCTTGTTCCGATGGGGGGGAATCGCGGCATTGCTGCAGCTCTGCGGGAGGGGCTGACACGCGCCGTCGCGGACGGCGCGGATTACTGTCTGACGATGGATCAGGACAGCGTCTTCCCGATCGGGGAATGGGATGCCGTCAAGAGCTATCTCTCTCGCCCGGATGCCGATGACTACGGCGTGATCGCATTGAATATCAACGGCGACGGCAGCAGGAAGGGGCTGATCGATGTGCGCACCTGGATCACGTCGGGCAACTTCATCAATGTCGGCAACTATCGCCGCATCGACGGCTTCCGTGAGGAGCTGTTCATCGATTCTGTCGACTTCGATCTCGATCATCAGTTCTATCGGATCGGAAAGAAGATCGCGTATATCGGAGAGATCAGCCTCCGGCACAAAATCGGACAGCCCGTGCAGCGAAAATTTCTGGGCATCCGGACGGTGACGGTCACCAATCACAGCCCGCTGCGCTGTTATTACCGGTACAGGAACAACTATCTTCTGTATCATGAGGACAAAGCTTTTTACCGTGCGATCTATCGTGCGGACAAAAAACAACTCGTCAAGATCTTGCTCTTTGAGGCGGACAAGCGGGAAAAGCTGAAGATGATCCGCCTCGGGATCCGCCATGCCAAGCAAAAGAAACTCGGGCGTTTGACGCCGAAGGAGACACCATGAGCAAATTTCTCGTGACCGGGGGAGCCGGGTTTATCGGCGGAAATTTCTGCCACGAAATGACTGCGCTGCATCGGGAGGACGAATACGTCTGCCTCGATGCGCTCACCTATGCGGGCAATATGGAGACGCTCGCGCCCATTCTCGACAGGCCCAATTTCAAGTTCGTACACGGCAATATCTGCGACAGAGCGCTCGTGTTCGATCTCTTCGAGCGGGAAAAATTTGACTATGTCATCAATTTTGCGGCGGAGAGCCATGTCGACCGCTCCATCGAAAATCCCCGCATCTTCCTCGAGACGAATATTCTCGGCACGCAGACGCTGATGGACGCCTGCCGCAAGTACGGGATCGTGCGCTATCACCAGGTCTCGACGGACGAAGTGTACGGTGACCTTCCGCTCGACCGCCCCGATCTCTATTTTACGGAGGAGACGCCCATTCATACGTCAAGCCCATACAGTGCCTCCAAGGCGGGTGCGGATCTGCTTGTAATGGCGTACCACCGCACCTTCGGATTGCCCGTCACGATCAGCCGCTGTTCCAACAACTACGGGCCGTACCATTTCCCCGAAAAGCTCATCCCGCTCGTTATCAAGAAGGCGCTCGCCGATGAGCCGATCCCCGTGTACGGAAACGGCGCGAACGTGCGTGACTGGCTGCATGTTCATGATCACTGCACGGCGATCGATCTCATCGTACGCAGGGGCGGCGATGGCGAAGTGTACAACATCGGCGGACACAATGAGCGCAGCAATCTCGATGTCGTCAAGACTATTTTACACGCGCTTGGGAAGCCGGAGAGCCTCATTACCTTCGTCAAAGACCGCGCGGGGCATGATCTGCGCTATGCGATGGATCCGACCAAGATCATGACGCAGCTCGGCTGGAAGCCGAAGTATACCTTTGAAACGGGGATCGGCCCGACCATTCAATGGAATCTCGATCATCAGGACTGGCTCTCCAATATCATCTCGGGCGAATATCTTCGATTCATGGAGAAAAATTACAAACGGAGCTGACGGCACATGAACGTATACGACGGTACGAAAATATATATTTTCTGTCCCGACCGACTCGTGACCGGAGGGCCGGAGGCGCTTCATCAGCTGCGTTACTATCTGGAGCGGGCGGGATACGACGCCGTTCTTGTGTATGAGTTTTCGGGAGATCGGCAATGTCCGGAACGTTACCGGGAATATGCGCCTCGCGTGGTCTCTTATGAGGACGTTGCCGACGACGAAAAAAACATCCTCATCGTTCCCGAAACAGGAACGGCATTTTTGAGGCTGTATCACCGGATGCAGAAATGCATCTGGTTTTTAAGCTGGGGATATTACGCGGACGCCGTTGCGCAGAGTGGCGCGGGCAAAGTTTTTCTCAAACGATGCTTCAATCTCTTCCGCCGCAGGCGGGAGCGCAAGTTCCGTTATCCGCTCAAGCCTGCCGAGATCACAAAGGAGATCGTCTGCTGCTGCGGTTCGCGGTATGCTTATTTGCAGGTCACGCAGGCATTGGGACGCAAAGACGCGGAGATGCTTGTCGAACCGATCAGCCTCGATTTCCTGCGGCGCGGGATGGCAGATCATCTCACCTCCGAAGGACGCGGGGATGTCGTGCTGTACAATCCTGCCAAACCGTCGGCGGTGATGCGGGAGCTTCTTGCGCGCACTGATATCGCTTTTTTTCCGCTCAGGGGCATGACGCCCGACGCGCTGATCGATCGGTATCGCAGCAGTAAACTGTACATTGATTTCGGCGAATTCGGAGGGCCGGAGCGCATTCCCAAGGAGGCAGTCTATAATGGAACTTGCCTTTTGGTCGGTCGGAGAAACGCGGCGGAAAACACGTTTGACGTCGCGATTCCGGAGCGTTTTAAGATTGCAGATTACACCAATTCTGCGTTGATCGCGGAGCGCATCAAAGATCTCTTGTCGCATTACGATGAGGAGATCGGACAGTTTGCCGCCTTCCGCACACAGATCGATGGGTTAGAGGAAAATTTTCTCCGACAGATCAGGCATATTTTTCGGCGGAGATAAGGTCAGGGGCGATGCAGCAAAAGAGTATCAAGAAAAATTATATCTACAATCTGATCTATCAGATCCTGCTTGTAGTGGCGCCGCTTATCGTGACACCGTACGTCTCGCGTGTGCTGCAGCCGACAGGCATCGGCACGCAGAGCTATGCGGCGTCCATTGTCTCCTATTTTGCGTTGGTCGCCGTGTTGGGTACCGCCACGTTCGGGCAAAAGGCGATTGGTACGCTGCAGTCGGATGCGGAGGGACGGAGCAGAAAGTTCTGGGAACTGTTCATCAACCGTCTTGTCATGACAGCGCTCTCCGCGGCTGCTTATCTCGTCTACGTCTTTGTGCTTGCGCCGAACGATATGATCGTCGCGCTCATCTACGGGATCCAGCTGCTCGGCACCATTGTTGACGTGACATGGTTCTTCCAGGGCATGGAGGAGTTCGGCAAGATCTCGCTGAGCAGCATTCTGTTCCGCATCGCCAACATCGTCTGCACTTTCGTTTTTATCAAGACGGCATCCGACCTCCATCTTTACATTTTCTTTTCGGTCATCTTTGTTGTGGGCGCCAACCTTTCGCTCTGGCTGTATCTTCCCAAATACCTTGTGCGGGTGAAGGGGATCCGACCGTTTCGTGACCTCAAACAGATCCTCCAGCTCTTTGTTCCTTCGCTTGCGATCCAGGTCTATACCGTGCTCGACAAGTCGATGATCGGTTGGATGACGGAGGGGACGGAACAGAACGGCTATTACGAACAGGCGGAAAAGGTCGTTAAAATGTCGCTTGCCGTCGTCAGTTCGCTCGGAACGGTCGCCATTCCGCGCATTGCGCAAAAGTTCAAGGAGGGCGACGATGAGGCGGTCAAATTTTATATCTATAAGCTGTACCGCTGCGTTCTGCTTGCGGGCATTCCCATGATGCTCGGGCTTATCGTCATTTCCGACGTGTTTGTTCCCGTCTTCTTCGGCCCGGGATACGAATCATGCATCCCGCTGCTGTGCGTGTTCAGTCTGCTCATGATCTTTATCGGGCTGAACTCTATCACCAATTCACAGTATCTCGTGCCGACTGACCGCCAGAACGTCTTTACCATCGTCGTGGTGATCGGCGCCGTCATCAACTGCGCGCTGAATGCCGTGCTTATTCCGCGCTATCAGGCGCTGGGCGCCTGCATCGCCTCCGTCATCGGAGAGTTTTGCGTCATGGCGGCGGGGTTCTTGTATATCTGGAAAAAGAAACTTTATCGCATCTCGCCCATTTTTACGACTGCCGTCAAATACTGCATTGCGGGGGCGATCATGTTCGTCAGCCTGTTCTTCCTTAAGCGTGTGCTGCCTGCCTCGCTCTGGGGACTTTTGGCGCTGGTCGGGATCGGCATCGTCATCTATGCCCTTGCGCTGCTCGTGCTGCGTGACGCGCTCTTTTTAGAGTTGCTCAAAAAGTTCTTCGGTGCGGCGGGGCGCATTTTTCGCAGGCGGGAAAGGGGGAAGACGGAGCTGCAGGCGGATGCGTCGGACGCGTCCGAAGCGGATGGCGGAGGGGAGACAACGCAGGAAGACGAGGCGGAAAAGCGGTAAATTTCCGCCTCTTTTTTGCCTTTTTCAAAAAATCTCTTTACACGGCGCGGCTTTTGTTATATAATGTTTAAGAGGTATCGTTATGCGTATGGTATTCGGTAGTTGGAAATATCTGTTCAAAAATATCTGGTTCTTGCTGCCGTTTGCCGTGGTGCCGGCAGTCTTTATGGCGCTCTCGCTCGACTATCAGTGCATCCGCGAGGTGTGGCTGAATTTCTTCTCGGGCGATCCGCGGGCGGAATTTTCCGAACTGTTCCACGCCTGGAGCTTTCTGCGCGTTGACAGCGCGCTCGGACTTGTGTACAGCATCCTCGCCGTCATCGCCGTCATTGCCTCCATGTCGCTGCTGCTCGCCTTTGTCGAAAAGCATATGCGCCTCGGCAAGCGGACGATGAGCGGCATCTGGTCACAGTTTCTGAGCAATCTGCCCTCCGTCGTCTTTTCCGTTCTCATCTATCTCGCCATGTACGAGGCGTGGGCGGTGGTGCTCTCGGCGGTCATGTTCGCCCTGTCGGAGATCTCCGCGACGGCGACCGTCTATATCGCAGACGTGCTGTTCATTCTCGTCTTTGCGTTCGTCCTCATCTATCTCGCGTCCATCCTCTATCTCTGGCTGCCCTGCAAACAGATGACGGGGTTCCGGTTCTTTGAAGCGTTCATCTATTCCTATCGCCTCATGGTCGGCGTGCGCGGACAGCTGCTGCTCTCCTTCGCCGTCTCCGAGGTCGCCATCTTCATCCTTTTGTGCGGCGGCTGTATGCTCCCTGCGCCCGTGTTCTACCTTGTGGCGTTCGTGTGCTTCATGCTCTTTTATCTGAACTTCTGCGTCCGCATGGAGGCGCTCTATTTCGAGACGGACAAACTTGACCGCGAAGACTTGCGCCGTCACAAGTGGGAGGTTTGAAATGCGTTTCAGAAATGCCGTCTACATCACTGCAGACAACTATTCGAGCGCCTTTAAGCTGCTCTTATACCGTCTCATCGTCGGCGTGCTCACCTTCAGTCTCGTCTATGTCATTCTGCGCCTTTCGCTGAGCGTCATCATGACGAGCGCCGAACTGCACACCATCCGCGACCTCATCGGTGATTTCTTCCGTGCGCTTTTCGGCGGGAATTCCGCGCGTCTCGAGACGTTTCAGGACGATTTCAAGGTCGCGCTCACCGATTTTCTGACCCTTGTCACGAGCAACGGCGGGGCGATCGCGGGCGCCGTGGTCGGCGTCTGCCTCATGTACATTCTCTCGCGCTTTCTCAACGGACTCTGCCACTTTACCGCTGCGAGCATCATGCACGACCGCATGAGCGTGTTTGCGCGCACGAGCTTCTCCGCTGCCTTTTTCCGCAATCTGGGGAGCGCCGCGCTCTACGAAGTCATGTATGTTCCCATCTCTTTCGTCTATGACGCGCTCTCGCTGCTCGTGTGCTGGTTTCTCTTTTTCTACCTGCCTTCCTTTTTGCCCTCGTGGGGATTCCTCACCATCATCCTTGCACTCTCGCTCACGATCGCGGTGTATATCTGTCTGCAGTCGCTCAAGATGACGCTCATCTCGGCGTGGATCCCCGCCGTTCTGACGGGGAAGGCGAGCGTGGGGAAGGGGCTTCGCCTCTCGCTGCACAGCGTGCGGCCCTTCTGGAAGCGGTTTGTCAGCTATCTCACGGCGAACTATCTCATCGTCGTCGTCAACGTGGTGTTCGGGCTTGCGACGCTCGGCAGCGCGCTGCTCATCACCGTTCCGCTGAGCTTCTTGTTCCTGCTCGCGCTGCAGTGCGTGCATTTCTATGAGGACAACGGAATGAAGTATTTCATCTCGGTACACAACATCGCGGGGGCGGAGGGCGTGCCCGCGCAGGAGATCGATACGTCGGAGGACAGCCTCGAGGAACTCAACAAGAAGATCAACGAGGAGCCCGACAAAAAATGACATCGGCAATGACGGCGCGCTGCGGCGCGCCGAAAGCATAATTGTATTGTAAGGAGTGGAAGATATGAGCTATCAGAGCATCTACGAAGCATGGCTCGCCGATCCCCGTCTTGCGGCATCGGACAGAGCGGAGCTGGAGGCGATCGCCTCGGACGAGAAGGAGAAGGAGTACCGCTTCGGCGGCGAACTCGCTTTCGGCACGGCGGGAATGCGCGGCATCATCGGCTGCGGCATGAACATGATGAACGTCTACACCGTCATGCGGGCGACGCAGGGGCTTTCCGAGTATATCAAGACGCTCTCCGCGCAGGAGCAGGCAAAGGGGGTCGTCATCTCCTATGACACGCGCAGAAATTCCCGCCTGTTTGCCGAGAAAGCGGCGGGCGTGCTCGCCAAGAACGGCATCAAGGCGTATCTCTTCGACGATGTGCATCCCGTTCCCATGCTCTCCTATGCGGTGCGCTATCTGGGCACGGTCGCGGGCATCATGATCACCGCGTCCCACAATCCCAAGGAATACAACGGCTATAAGGTGTACGGCGAGGACGGCGCGCAGATGTCGCCCGAGGCGACGGAGATCGTCGTCGGATTCATCGAGAAGATCACCGACTATCTCTCCGTGACGGGGGAGGAGAACAGCCCGCTCATCGTGCCCGTTCCCCGCGAAGTGGACGATACTTACATCGCGGAGCTGAAAAAGCTCACCCTCTCCAAAGAGGCGGTGGAAAAGTGCGGCAAGGACTTGAAGCTCGTCTACACGCCCGTGCACGGCTCGGGGTATGTTCCCGTCACCCGTATTCTGAAGGAGCTGGGCATCAACGTCACCGTCGTCAAGGAGCAGACGACCAAGGATACCGAGTTCTCCACCGTCAAGGTGCCCAATCCCGAGTTCAAGGAGACGCTCTCGATGGGCATTGCGCTCGCGAACAAGATCGATGCGGACGTCGTGTTCGGCACCGATCCCGACTCCGACCGTCTGGGCGTCGCCGTCAAGAACGACGCGGGCGAGTTCGTGGCGCTCTCGGGCAACCAGGTGGGCATCCTGCTGCTCGACTACATCCTCACCCGCCTCAAGGAGGAGAACGCGCTGCCCAAGAACGCGGCAGTCGTCAAATCCTTCGTCACGACGGGCATGGCAAAGGCGATCTGTTCGGATTTCGGCGTCGCCCTCTTCGAGACGCCCGTCGGGTTCAAGTTCATCGGCGAGAAGATCAAGGAGTGGGAGCAGGACGGCTCGCACACCTTCGTGTTCGGCTTGGAGGAGAGTTGCGGGTATCTGCGCGGCACGCACGCGCGCGACAAGGACGCCGTCGTCGCCTCCATGCTCTGCGCCGAGATGGTGTGCTACTACACCTACATCGGCAAGACGGTGTGGGGAAGACTGAATGAGATCTATGCGAAGTACGGCTTCGTGCTCGACAAGAACGAGTCCATCCAGTATGCGGGACTGAACGCGATGAAGGAGATGAACGCCGTCGTCGACGCCCTCAAGACGGTGGACGTCAGATCGTTCGGCAGCTTTGCGGTCGAGGCGGTGCGCGACTATTCCGCAGATCTTCGCAGAACGGCGGACGGCAGGACGGAACCGCTCAACATCCCCAAGTGCAACTGCGTCTACTACGAACTTGCGGGCGGATCCTTCGTGTGCGTGCGGCCGTCGGGAACGGAGCCAAAGCTCAAGATCTATTACTCCATCAAGGCGCCCTCCGAAGGGGAGGCGGAGCAGGAACTGCTCGGCGTCAAGGCATCCGTCAAGGCGCTTCTGGACAGCGTCAAACAGTGAATTATCTTTGGCGCCGCCGTGCATCGCACGGCGGCGCCGTTATTTTAATTTCAGGTGAAAGTTTTATCGATTTTGAAAGTTTATATTGACAATTCCGCCCGAAATGCCGTATAATAAGGGCAAACTATGGGGGAATGAAGACATGATCTACCTGAAAGATTTCAAACAGGGGCGGCTCTTATACGAGGCGCTCGATTCCGATGTGCGCCTCGGGATCCTCGACGAACTGCTGCAGAAGGGGGAGCTGAATCTCGCCTATTTTGCCAAGCGGTTCAACGTGTCCAACGGCGCCATCACGGCACACGTCAAAAAGCTGCACGCGGCGGGGCTGATCGATATTTCCACCTCCTCCGGCATCCGCGGCACGCAGAAGATCTGCTCGCTCGCGGCGGACAAGATCGTCATCGACTTTCTCAACCATCCGCAGGAGGAGGGGCGCGTGGAGTCGGCGCAGATCGACGTGGGGCAGTACGTCGCCTATGACGCCCATCCGACCTGCGGGCTGGCGACGCGCGAATCGGTGATCGGTCGCTTTGACGACCCCGCCTGCTTTTCCTATCCCGAACGTTTCCGCGCGGGCATTCTCTGGATGACGTACGGATATGTCGAGTATCTCTTTCCCAACTATCTGACCGAGGATACCCGCCTGCAGGAGCTGCAGATCTCGCTCGAACTCGCCTCCGAGGCGCCCGGCTACGCCGCCTACTATCCGAGCGACATCCATTTTTCGCTCAACGGAAAGCCGCTCGGCGTCTATCTGAGCAAGGGCGAATACAACGATCGCGCGGGAACGGTCAATCCCTCCTGGTGGTACGGCAATCTCGGGCAGTACGGCAAGAAGGTGACCATCGTCGTCAACCGCGACGGCGCGTTCATCGGCGGCGTCAGGGTCTCTCCGACGCGGCTGGAAGATCTCGGCATCTCCGCGGGCGAACAGATCCATTTCCGCATTTCCGTGCCGGAGGACGCCGAGCACCGCGGCGGATTCACGCTGTTCGGCAGGGGATTCGGCGACTACGACGAGGGGATCGTCTGCAACTTTATCTGTAAATAAGGGGGAAATATGGACATTCAGGCGCTTTCCCAAACGTTCGGCATCAATGCCGAGCGTAAACAGGCGGGCGGGTTTCCCGTCTTTGAAGAGCGCATCCGCGCAAAGCGCGTGCTGCTCGTCGCGGACGAGACGACGGCGCGTTTTCTGCCGCCCGTCGCGGAGATGGCGGGGCGCACCGCCGCCGCGTGCGGGACGCTCATCCTTCCATCGCCCGAGCCGGTCGCCGACGAAGAGAGCGTGCAGCGCGTCCGGGAGGGGAGCGAGGGGTACGACTATCTGCTCGCCGTCGGCGCCGGGACGCTCAACGACCTGTGCAAGTACGCGGGGTTTCTCACGCACACCCCGAGCGGGGTATTTGCCACGGCGCCCTCGATGGACGGGTTCACGTCGGGCGTCACCCCCCTCATCGAACACGGGTTCAAGATCACGCGAAATGCGCAGACGGCGTCCGACGTGCTGATGGACTTCGACGTGCTCACGCACGCGCCCCGCATCATGATCGGCGCGGGCGTGGGCGACATTCTCGCCAAATACTGCTGTCTCACCGACTGGCGCATTTCCTCTTATCTCACGGGAGAGAACGTCAACGAGGAGGCATTCTCTCTCATGCTGGGCGCGGTGCGCGCCTGCGACGAGAGCCTCCCCTCGCTCATGGCGGGAAGGGCGGATGGGGTGGAAAAACTCATGGACGCTCTTCTCATTTCGGGGTACGCAATGGTGATCGCGGGCAATTCCCGCCCCGCCTCGGGCGCCGAGCATCACATGAGCCACTTTCTGGAGATGGATTTCCTGCGCCGCGGTGAGCGCATCCCGCTGCACGGCGTCAAGGTGGGGCTGGGGACGATGGTCTCCCTCTACCTCTATCACACGCTTGCGCGCCGCCCTGCCTTCGAGGGGTGCGAGAAGGTGTATGCCGAGGCAGAAACGCTGCCCTCGCCCGAGTATGTGGAGAATGTGCTCGCGCGGCTTGACTGTCCGACGCGGTTCTCGCAGCTGGGGATCCCGCGCGAGACGGTCAGGAGAATGTTCTTCGAGGCGTACAAGATCCGCGACCGCTACACCATTCTCACGCTGTACTGCACGAAGGGCTTTATGACGGACGCGGTCGCCGAAGAGCTTCTGGAGAGGTTCTATTGATGATCGAGGTCGGCATTTCGACGGCGTCTTTGTTTCTGCGCCACAACAACGAGGACGCGCTGCCCCTGTTCGATGCGTGGGGGATCCCCTGCGCCGAGGTGTTCCTCACCTCCTTTTCCGAATACGAACCGGACTTCGCGCGTCTGCTCGCGCAGCGGAAGGGAAAGGTGCGCATCCATTCCGTCCACGTTCTCAACACGCAGTACGAGCCGCAGCTCTACGCCGAGCATCCGCGCGTCAAGGCGGACGCCTACGGCTGGCTCGGCAAGGTGATGGCGTCGGCAAAGGTGCTGGGCGCGCACAACTATACCTTCCACGGCATTGCGCGGCTCAAGCGCACCTTCCGCGAAAATCTGCCCCGCTCTGCGGCGGAGACGCGGAAAATCTATGACGTATGCGCGGAATCGGGCGTCAGATTGTGTTACGAGAATGTGGAGTGGACGCTTTACAACCATCCCGGCGTGTTTTCCGAGCTGAAAAAGGGCTGTCCGGGACTGGGCGGCGTGCTCGATATCAAGCAGGCGCGCATCTCGGGCTATGACTGGCGGGAATATCTCACGGAGATGGGGGAAAGCCTCGCCACCGTTCACGTCAGCGACGTCACGGCGGAGGGGAAGATGTGTCTCCCCGGGCAGGGGGTGTTTCCGTTTGAAGAGCTGTTCTCGCGGCTGGCGGACGCAGGGTTCGGCGGCGCCGTGCTCCTTGAAAATTACGCAAAGGATTTTACGGAGAACGGGCAGCTGCGGGCGGCATACGAGTATCTTGCGGAACTTTCCGCACGCGTACGGTAAAAAAATTTGTGCGGCGGCTTGAAAAAAATTGACAAGCCCGCCGCGCTTTGCTATAATAAACGAGCATGGAAATGCAAGTAAGTGCTGCGGCGAAGGAGGGTTGAATATGTCTACGATCAGAGTCGGAGAAAACGAGAATCTCGAAAGCGCGCTTCGCCGTTTCAAGAGAAAGTGCTCGCGCGACGGCATCATCGGCGATCTCCGCAAGAAGGAGTTCTACGAGAAGCCTTCCGTGAAGAAGCGCAAGAAGGCGGAAGCCGCTCGCAAGAGAAGCAGAAACTGAGAAACAAAAGATCCGTAACCGTCCGGTTGCGGATTTTTTCTTGCAAAAAATGTCGCAGGATGTCGAAAATCGGGAGGTCATGTCGATGGAACGCACGCTCAAGACGCTTGCAAAAGAGGCAAAGATGCGCATGAAAAAGGGCTTTTGGGAGAACTGCGAGCGGGAGCTGGACGCCCGCCGCCGCGATGCCCGCGCACAGGGCATCAGCGAGAGCAAGATGGAGCGCTATTTCGTCGGAAAGGTGACGGACACCATCCGCGGCGAGACGCCGGACGCCTTTTACCTCAAGGTGAAAAAGCTCCTTCTCGAGGAGGGCGAGGTGTCCGACGCGATCGGCAGGCTCACCGATAAGGCGTACTATGCGACGCTCTCCTACGAGGAGAAGCAGCGCTACAATCTGGAGCTTTCGGAAAAGTATCTCGAGGCGCTCAAGCGCTTCCGCCGCGAATATCCGTTTGAGAAGAACGGATGAGCGAGGATCCGCCCCGTCCGCGCAGCGCGGACGGGGCGAATTCGGCAGTTTTCCGGCGAGGAAAACTTGTCATTTTCGGGCGCGTATGGTATAATAGACGGGTATGATAGAATATGAACAGCTCAACGAAGAACAGCTCGCGCCCGTCCTCGATACCGAGGGCGCCGTTCTGGTGCTTGCGGGAGCGGGCAGCGGAAAGACGCGCGTGCTCACCTCCCGCATCGCCCATCTCGTCACCGAAAAGGGGGTGCCGCCCGAGAACATCCTCGCCATCACCTTCACCAACAAGGCGGCAAAGGAGATGCGCGAACGGCTGGAGGGCATGACCGACGTCGCGCGGATGTGGGTGTGTACCATCCACTCCATGTGCGTCAAGATCCTTCGGATGTTTGCGGACAGGAGAGGTCTTTCCGCTAATTTTTCCATCTATTCCGAACAGGAGCGCTCCGCCGTCGTCAAACAGGCATTCAAGGAGTGCGGCTACGACGACGAGGACGGAAAGCTCTTAAAATCCGTCAAATGGCATATCTCCAATGCCAAGATGCTCGGACTTTCCCCCCGCGACTACGCACTGCGCAGCGGCAGGGAGGCGAACGTCGAGACGGCGGTCAGGGTGTACGAGAAATACAACGCGCACCTCAAGGCATACAACGCGCTCGACTTCGACGATCTGCTCACCGAGACGCTCTCCCTTCTCAAGGAGGACGCCGAGGCGCTCGCCTATCTTTCGGGGCGCTTCCGCTATATCCACGTCGACGAGTTCCAGGACACCAACGCCGTGCAGTTCGAGATCGTCAAGTGCCTCTCCTCCGTGCACGGCAATCTCTTTGTCGTCGGCGACGACGATCAGTCCATCTACGGCTGGCGGGGCGCGAAGATCGAGAACATCCTCGGCTTTCAGAAAGTATACCCCAAGGCGAAGGTGTACAAGCTCCAGCAAAATTACCGCTCCACGCAGGCGATCCTTGCGCTCGCGAACGCCTCCATCGCGCACAATGCGCACCGTACGGACAAGAAGCTGCATACCGAGAACCCTGCGGGCGACGCGCCCGTCTACTTCGAGGCGGAGGATGAGACGAGCGAGGCGCTCTACTGCGCCCGCACCGTCATGCACCTGCGCGCGCAGGGGTACCGCCTCGCCGACTGCGCCGTGCTCATGCGCATCAACGCGCTCACGCGCTCCTTCGAGCAGGAATTTACAAAATACGGCATCTCCTATAAGGTGTTCGGCGGCTTCAAGTTCTTCGAACGCAAGGAGATCAAGGATATCCTCGCATACCTTCGCGTCGCGGGCAATCCCTTCGACACCGAGGCGGTCGCGCGCATCATCAACGTGCCGCGTCGCGGCATCGGCGAAAAGACGGTGCAGGCGCTCTTCGACTATGCGGAGCGGGAGGACGTCTCCCTCTACGACGCCGTGCAGGACTGCGATCTGCTGCCCGTCAACGCCGGCACGAAGCAAAAACTCCGCGCCTTCGGGCAGTACCTCAAAGAGCTGGTGATCGAGGCGGAGGTGCGCCCCGTCGACGCGTTCGTGCGCTACCTCATCGACAGCTCGGGGATGCGCGAACAGTACGCCGACAATTCGGACGAATCGGTGACCAAGCGCGCCAACATCGACGAGTTCTTCAATTCGGTGGAGGAGTTCGTCCGCATGAACCCCGAAGCGTCGCTCTCCGATTATCTGCAGCAGATCACGCTCTATTCGGACACCGACGAGATGGACGAGGGCGACTACGTCACGATCGCGACCATCCATGCCGTCAAGGGCCTGGAGTTCAGGTGTGTCTTTCTCGTCGGACTGGAGGAGGACGTCATGCCCACGTCGCGTGCGCAGAACGATCCCGCCGCCCTCGAGGAGGAGCGCCGTCTCATGTACGTCGCCATCACGCGGGCGCGGGAGAAACTCTATCTCACGCGCTCCAGGAGCAGATACCTCTACGGCCGCCGCGAGCTTACGATGCGCTCGGAGTTCGTCGACGAGCTGGACGGGATGCTCGATCTTCCCAAAACCTCCCGCGCGCCCCGCTATCCGGACGGCTATGAGCGCGGATACGGCAGCTACGGCGCGGGACGCGGCTATGCGGGCGGTTACGGCGGCGGCAGAAACGGTTACGGCGGGGGAACGCTGCGCGGCTCCGCGCAGAGCGAGGAGGGGTTCCGCACCTTCGGCGCGGGGAGCGCCCCGCGGACGAGTGTTCCGAAACAGCCCGACCGTTCCTCCGGTTTTGCGTCCGGAACGCGGTTCGGCAACGCCGGCGTGACGGCAAAGACGCAGCCGCGCAACGACACGTCCGGCTTTGCGGTCGGCGTGCGCGTGCGGCACGCGCGCTTCGGCGAGGGCGTCGTCACCGCCATGCGCGGCGCGGGCGGCAACGTCATCATCACGGTCAGTTTTGACAAGGCGGGCAACAAGGATCTCGCCGCCGCGCTTGCGCCGCTCGAGATCATCTCCTGAGGAGGCCGATATGGACAGAATGCGCTATCTCGTGGATACGCTCAACAAGTGGGCGTACGAATACTATGTGCAGGACGCGCCCAGCGTTCCGGACAGGGAGTATGACGCGCTCTACGACGAACTTCAAGAGCTTGAGCGCGAAACGGGCGTACGTCTGCCCGATTCCCCGACCCGCCGCGTGGGCGGCGAGCCCATCAAGGCGTTCGCCCGCCACAGGCATATCGCGCCCCTCTTTTCCCTCGACAAGGCGGTCACCGAGGACGAACTTGCCGCCTTCGTCACGCGCGTGCAGAAGGCGGACGCCTCCGCGCGCTTTACGGTGGAGTACAAGTTCGACGGTCTCACGATGTGCCTCACCTACGAGGAGGGAAGATTCGTGCGCGCCACCACGCGCGGCAACGGCACGGAAGGGGAGGACGTGACGGCGCAGGCGCTCACGGTGCGCTCCTTTCCGCTCGCCATTCCCTATCGCGGCACGCTCGAAGTGCGCGGCGAGGCGGTCATCCGCCTGCCCGTTCTGGAGGAGTACAACCGCACGCACCCCGACGAGCCGCTCAAGAACGCGCGCAACGCGGCGGCGGGGGCGATCCGCAACCTCGATCCCAAAGTCACCGCCTCCCGCCATCCCGAGATCATCTTTTACGACGTCAATTACATGAGCGACGTGCCCGTTTCCTCCCAGCAGGAGGCGCTCGCCAAGCTGAAAGAATGGGGCTTTCAGACCTTTCCCTTCCTGCGCGTATGTGCGACCTTCGAGGAGGTCATGGCGGCGGTGGACGAGATCGAAGTGGGCAGAAAGACGCTCGACGTCCTGACGGACGGTGCCGTCATCAAGACCGATCAGGAGTCGGTGCGCCGCCTCATGGGCTACACCGATAAATTCCCCCGCTGGGCGATCGCCTACAAGTTCGAGGCGGAGGAGGCGGAGGCGACCGTCGAAAAGGTCGTCTGGCAGGTGGGCAGAACGGGCAAACTCACGCCGCTCGCCTTCATCACGCCCGTCGAGCTTGCGGGCGCCACGGTGCGGCGCGCCACGCTCAACAACTTCGGCGATCTCACGCGCAAGGACGTCAAGGTCGGCTCGCGTGTGCTCGTGCGCCGTTCCAACGAGGTCATTCCCGAAATTCTGGGCGCCGTCGCGCACACGGAGGGGAGCGTGCCCGTCCAAAAGCCGACGGCCTGCCCCGCGTGCGGTTCGCCCGTCGCCGAGGTGGGGGCGAACTTATTTTGCACCAACCGCCAATGCCCGCCCCGCATCGTGCAGAAGCTCACCCATTACTGCTCCAAGAATGCGGCGGACGTGGAGGGGATGTCCGAGGCGACGCTCTCCCTTCTGCATGAAAAGCGCGGCGTGAGCAGGTTCTCCGATCTCTACGCGCTCACCGAGGCGAGCTTTGAGGGATTGGAGGGCTTCAAGGCGAAAAAGACGCAAAATCTGCTCGCCGCCATCGACGCGAGCCGCACGCTGCCGCTGGATCGCTTCCTGTACGCCATCGGCATCGACGGCATCGGCAGGGTCGCCGCGCGCGATCTCGCCGCGTTCGGCAGCGTGGAAGCGGTCGCCGCGCTCACCTTCGAGCAGCTGACCGCGCTCGAAAATATCGGAGACGTCACCGCCAAAAGCATCCTCGATTACTTTGCGGAGGAGGAAAACCGTGCGGAGCTTGCCCGCCTTTTCGAGATGGGCGTGCGCCCCGCGGCGGCAAAGAAGGTGACGGAAGGCGTGTTTGCGGGCGAGAACGTCGTCTTGACGGGCGGGCTTGTCTCCATGACGCGCCCCGAGGCGCAAAAGAGGATCGAGGCGCTCGGCGGCACGGCGCAGTCCTCCGTGACGCGCAAGACGACGCTCGTCGTCGCGGGCACGGACGCGGGCAGCAAGCTCGAAAAGGCGCGCTCCCTCGGCATCCGCGTCATCGACGAGGCGCAGTTCCTTGCCATGCTCGGCGAGCCGCGCGGATGAGCTGTCTCACAATTTGATATGCCCCCGAAAATCGCTCGGATTTTCGGGGGCTTTTTTTGTCTCAAAACTGACACGTCTTGGCATTTTTTCCAAAAATGCACACTTTTTTTCATGAAAGGCTTGACAACGATGGGGGGGGGTGTGATGTATAATAGTCCCGCATCATAGGAGGTAAATGCTATGAAGAAATTCTGGAAGGCGATTGCCGCTCTCGGATTGACGGCGGCAATGGCGCTGCCCCTCGCTGCTTGCAGTGAGGCGCAGGATGGCAAGTCTGCCTACGAGATCGCCGTAGAGAACGGCTTCGAGGGCAGCGAACAGGAGTGGCTCGAGAGTCTGAAGGGCGAGACCGGCCCGCAGGGCCCTCAGGGTGAGCCGGGCAAGGACGGCCAGGACGGTGAAGACGGCAAGGACGGCCAGGACGGCGCTCCCGGGAAGGACGGCGTGGACGGCGAAGACGGCAAGGACGGCCAGGACGGTCAGGATGGCGCGCCCGGTACGCCCGGTCAGGACGGCCAGGATGGCCAGGACGGCGCTCCCGGCGCACCCGGTCAGGACGGCGAGGACGGCAAGTCCGCTTACGAGATCGCCGTGGAGAACGGCTTTGTCGGCACCGAAGAGGAGTGGCTCGAGAGCCTGAAGGGCCAGGATGGCGCTCCCGGCGCACCCGGTCAGGACGGCCAGGATGGTCAGGACGGTCAGGACGGCGCACCCGGCGCTCCCGGTCAGGACGGTGAGGACGGCGTCGGGATCCTGAGCATCTCGTCTCGTTACGAGTACATAGACGGCCAGTTCTATACCATTATTGTGTTTACGCTGACGAACAAGACGTCTTATGAAGTCAGAGTTCCCAGCACGCCGCAGATGGATACGACCTACGAGGCGGCGACGACGGAGGAGGTGCTCGGGCTTCTTGCGTCCGGCGTCACGAAGATCGAGTTCACCGCAGACAACTACGACGCCGCGACGGCGGAGGAGCTTGACGCGCTGCTCACGAGCGGCGCACCGCAGGTCACGGTCACGGCGGACGTCGCGGTCGGCGGCACCATCGAGATCTCGGGCGATACGACGCTCGTCATTCCCGAGGGAAGAACGATCACGATCGATGGAACCTATGCCGGCGGCGACGTTGCACTCCGCGCAGAGGCGGGCAGCACGCTCACGATCGAGGGCAACGGCGTCATCGACGCAACGGATGCCGCAGAGAACGTCGTTCCCGTGGCTGCCATGGCGGCAGGCTCCACGGTCGTGATCGAAAGCGGTACGATCCTGATCGATACGGCTCAGGAATCGTGCGTGTATGCGGGAAATGGCGGTAAGGTCATCATCAACGGCGGTACTTTCCGCAATGAGAGTGCGGATGACTATGAATGGAGCCAGGACAGCAAGCCGCTCACGGTCAACGTCTCCGACAGCGCGTCGGTGGACGACCTCGTTGTCAACGGCGGCACGTTCTTCGGCCGCAGCCCTGCGCTGGGCGATACCGCTCTCGGCGGGAACTTCCTTGCGGACGGGCTTACCTGCGTGGAGCAGGAGGACGGCTCCTATCTCGTCGTCTCGTATGACGAAGTTGAAGAGACGACCGTCGCGCTCGTCAACGGCAAGGCGTACACTTCGCTCGCAGACGCGATCGCCGCTGCAAATGCTGCAGAGGGCAGCGATCTCGTCAAAGTCGAGGTGATGGACGGTTCCTTCACGATCGACACGATCGAGCTGACCCGCAGCAATGTCATGCTCATCGGCCGCGGCTCCGCGGCGACGGAGATCACCATCACGTCTGCGAAGCCGCAGGGACAGGGCGGTATCTTCCTCGGCGGCACGGACAACGTGACCATCCGGGGCTTGAAGATCGTTCTTGCCAACACGGCAGGAACGGGTGACACGGCTCCCATCAAGGCGACATTCGAGATCAGCGAGGGTGTGAATAATACCTCTAACCTTTCTGAAAACCTGACGCTGGAAGATCTCGTTCTCGTCGGGAACGGACAGGGACATGGTCTCAACCTGCACGGCGTCAAAAATGCGGTCGTGAACAACGTCACGCTTGAAAACTATGGCAAGTGCGGTATCTCGCTTGCATTTGCGACCGATGTCACCATCAGCAACGTCACCTTCACGGAGACGGACGCTTGGGGCGATATCGGCATGATGTACGGCAACAGCGATATCTATACGACCCCTGTCACGAACGTTGTGCTCGGCGAGGGCATCACGTTCGCAGCGATCAAGTCTCTCTATGCGGAATCTGCCGAGTACGAGGTTCCCGATCTAACAAAGTATCCGGATCTTGCACTTGTGATGAGTGCGGACAGATGGGATGTCTATAAGAGTGCAACGCTTGCTAATATTTTCAGCGAGGCAACCATTGGTAACACGTATTATTCGACGCTGGAGCTGGCACTCTCCGATGCCGAGAATGGCGCTGTCGTCAATCTCTTAAAGAGTCTTACCGACGCGACGATCCAAATCGACAAGGATTTGACTTTGAGGGCGGACAGCGAGCTGACGTTGAAGTTCACCAAGTCTGCGGGAATCTATCTGAAAAATGATGTGTCGTTCACGCTTGAAAACATTGTGCTCGTGGGCGAAGGCGCGACCGGAGAGGAAGCCATGGAAGAGCCGTTCATGGGGATCGGTACTTACAATGGAGGATATGGTGTCGATCTGACGCTCGACAATGTCACGATCAGCGGGTTTGATTACGGTATCTATCTGGGCGCAAATGTGAGTGAGCCCAAGAAAGCGACCATCAATGCCTCCGATCTCACGGTAAAGAACTGCCTCATCAAGGGCGTCTATGTGGAGAATATCACCAATTCCAAGTTTGACTCTTGTGTGTTCACGGACAACGGAAAGGATACCTCTCTTGTTATTGCATCCTTCCAGAAGTGGATGAGCGGCGTGGATATCAACCTCAAGTACAGTGATTATGAGAATATCACCTTCACGGGCTGCACGTTCACGGGGAACGGCGCAAACAGTGGCGCGGCGCTTCTCATCAAGGCGCGCGACGACGGCGAAAACTATGAAAAGAGTCCTGCAACGCTTGAGAACGTTTCGGTGACGGGCTGCACGTTCACGGGCAACCATCAGAACATTATTCTCGGAGAATTGGACGCGAACAACCGCGGCCCTGTGAATGTCACGATCGATGACGAGAACCTCATTTCGCATGACTATCGCTTCGGAAGAAATATCTCCACGACGGAAGAATTTGTGGAAGCTCTGGAAAATGCCAGGGACGGCGAGACGCTCTATCTCACGACGGGACATTTTGCACTGCCCAGCGATGCGAACGGCACGGCGCCTATCGTCATCAATAAATCCATCACTATTGTCGGTGCGACGGAAGCGGAGGCGGTCTATACGATCGGGGCAGATGGTACGATCACCGTGACGAGCGGTACGCTGTTCACGAGAGCGGGCGGAACGAACAATATCAACCTGCTGACGGTCGACGCCGCAAATGTGACGATCCGCAATATCACGTTTGACGCATTCGAGCCAGCTGATCAAAATAAGGTTGCGATCTTGCTCATGGTGCAGAAGGATGGCTTTACGGGCGAGAACCTGTTCTTCAATAACGTGTCGAACAACGGCCTTCAGCTCAACCACGGGAATAACGCGACCCTCACCAATATCGGCGGCAAAGTCACGCTTTCCGAAGAACAAGGATATGTTCCGGCGGGGGAAGAGCTTGCGCTCGTCAAAGTGGTCGCTTCGACAAACGTCACGATCGATAAGCTTACGGTCGATCTTCCGAACGGATATGCGGTGATGACCTATCAGCAGGATGTCTCCGCTACGATCAACGATCTCACGGTCACGGACGCTGCGGCGGCGATCTATATGCAGATCCCTGCCGTGACGCCCGAATGGTGGGAAGATACTTGGGGAACTTTCTTCGGGAGCCATGCGGTGACCTTGACGGGTACGCTTTCCATCGGGGATATCACTCTTTCCAAGATTGACGATGCCAATACGGAAGATGATTATACCGCTACGGTCACGAACAACGCACAGAACGCATAACGCATAAGTGCTGAATGACAGCAGGGCATACGGGCTTCCCGTATGCCCTGTTTTTGTTTTGCAATATCTATGGGCGAGGGATTGCAAAATGGCGGGAGATATGGTATAATCAGTTTATCGCCATGTTGAGGAGGAGAGAAGAATGGATGCGCGCAAATCCCTCAAAGAATTGCTCTGCCCCAAGAAAGACGCCGACAAGGCGTGGTATCTCGCGCTCCTCGACGGGGAGGCGCAGAGGCGGTACGAGGAGACCCATCTCGCCGCCGTCCTCAAAATGCTCAAGCTCGTCCATATCGTGCGCTTTCAGGCGCGCATTGCGCAGTTAAAGCGCGAGATCGCCGACCTGCGCGCCAAGGAGGACTACGCGGCGGAAGATTTCCGCGCCATCCAGGAAAAGAACGCCGAGATCGCCGACCTCAAAAGAAAGATCGACGAGTACCGGCCCTTCTTCTCCGAGCCGTATTTCGCCCGCATGGACGTGGTGGACGACAAAGAGGGGTACAACGGCTACTATATCGGAAAACACGGCGACGTCAATCTCGAGATCGTCGACTGGCGCGCGCCGCTCGCGGTGCGCTATTACCAGAAGAGCCGCGTCACGTTCACGATCAACGAGTATGAATACCGCACCGTGCTGCGCCGCGCCATCAACGTCAGGAACGGCAAGCTCCTCGACTTCCGCAACGAGTATCTCTCGGTGCGCGACGTGCTCACGCCCGAGGAGATCGGCGGCAGGGACGAGGAGATCCTGTTCGATCCCTACCTCCGCGACATCATCCGCAGCCGCAAGGACGACGTCAAGGTGCGCGATATCATCCGCACCATTCAGGAGAAACAGTTCGACATCATCACCCGCCCCGAGCGGGAGAGCTTTGTCCTGCAGGGGTGTGCGGGCAGCGGCAAGACGATGATCATGCTGCACCGCCTGAGCTATCTCATGTACAACAACGAGAGCCTGCGCCCCGGGGACGTGCTCGTCATCACGCCGTCGGACAGCTTCAACGCCTTCATCGACGAGCTTTCGCAGATGCTCGAGCTGGAGCGCGTGCGCACGACGACGCTCAGCGAATACTACTTCCGCGTGCTGACGGGCGAGGGGATCGACCTGAAGAGCCGTCTCGTCGCAGAACGCGAAAACGCGGAGTATCTCGCCTATCTCTACTCCGCGCGCTTTACCGACGACGTGCGCGCGCGCGTGCAGAAAATGTACGAGGAAGTCTACGGTCTGATCGCCTCGGAGGAGTGCCGCGAGGTCGCGCGCGAGGTGCTCGACGACTGCGTGCGCCGTCAGGAGCAGTTCACGCGCGTCAAGAACGCGTCCCTGCGCGTGCGCCGCGCCGTGCTCGGCGAGCTGAAGGAGAACAAGCAGGGGGGATTTTATTTCACCAAGCCCCTGCGCACGCTGATGAGCGCCTTCGTGCAGGCGGAGGACTTTTTGCGCCTCGCGCTCGAGGAGGCGCCGCGCACGCCCGACTATTTCTTCCGGCAGTTTTCGGAATTTTACCGCAGCGCGCACTTCATCGCCGCGGGTGGGGAGAAGATCTTCCGCCGCGCGGACGACGATCTCGCCGCTCTGCTCGTCGCCATCGACAAGGAGATCGCAGACCTCCGGCGCTACCGCCAGAAGCGCGGAACGGAGGAGATCCTCACCTACGCCGACCGCATCGCCCGCCGCGAGGAGCTGAAGGGCGAGGCGGAAAAGATCCGCGCGGTGCTCTCCGGGATGGCGCAGGGGCTTGCGCTCTTTACGGAGTTTTTCGCAGTCCTCCGCCATGCGCGTTACTGCGCCGACCTCGGAAAGTGCGCGGGCGGCGCGGATATCGCGCGCTGGCTGTACCGCGAGACCGTCAAAAAGTACAAGGCAAAGTACGGCATGAAGGGGGTGTACCCCTCGGACGGGTATGCGCTCTGCAGCGTTCTGACGGCGGCGGGGAGGAGGCTTCTGCCCCGCTACGGGCTTGTGTTCGTCGATGAGGGGCAGGATATTTCGGAGGGGGAGTACGAACTGCTCAAGACCATCCACGCGGACGCGGCGTTCAACGTGTTCGGCGACTTAAAACAGAACATCACCCCATGGCGCGGCATGAAGAGCTGGGCGCCGCTCGGCGAGACGGTCTATCTGCTCGATCAGAACTACCGCAACACCAACGAGATCGTGGCATACGTCACGGGCGTGCTCGACGCCGACATGAAGCCCATCGGGCTGGAGGGCGCACCCGTCGAGGAAGTCTCCCTGCGCAAGCTGGGCGCCTTCTTCCGCGGGAAACAGGGGTTGCGGGCGGTCATCGCGCGCGAGGAGTACCTTCCGCTCTTTGACAAGCGCGGCTTTCGCCGCCCCGCCGCAGACGGCAGACTCAGTCGCACGGCGGTCAACGTGCTGACCGTGTTCGAGAGCAAGGGGCTGGAGTTCTCCGCCGTCGCGGTCTATGACAGGGATATGACGGAGAACGAGAAGTATATCGCCTGCACGCGCGCGCTGCGCGAGCTTGCGATCATCGCGCCGGCGGCAAAGGAGGAGGCATGAAGGACATCTTTTTGCTGGATGTGGATGACACGCTGCTGGACTTTCAGCGTGCCGAGCGCGAGCAGGTCATCGCGACGCTCACCGAGGCGGGCATCCCCGCCGACGAGGGCACGGCGGCGCGCTTTCACGCCATCAACGACGCGCTCTGGAAACAGCTCGAGCGCGGCGAGACGACGCGCGCGCGGCTGGTCGTCGAGCGCTTTGAGCGCCTTCTCGAGGAACTGGGCGCGGCGGGCGACGCGCAGGCGCTCTCCGAGAGTTTTTTCCGCGGAATGCCGCAGCGTGCCTACGCCTTTGACGGGGCGGCGGACTTTCTGCGCGCGCTGTGCGCGAAGGGCAGCGTCTATGCGCTCACCAACGGCGCAAAGGGGCTGCAGCGCAGGCGCATCGGGCAGGCAGGGCTTGCGCCCTTCTTTACCGACGTGTTCATCTCGGACGAGATCGGCTGCAACAAGCCGTCGGACGGGTATGTGGGGTATGTGCTCGCGCACATCCCCGGATTTGCAAGGGAGCGCGCCGTGTACGTCGGCGACAGCCTGACTTCCGACATGGTTTGCGCGCGGAAGATGGGAACGGACTTCATCCTCTACCGCCCAAATCTCCCTGCAGGCTATGCGGGGATGTGGGCGGCAAACTATGCGGATGTACTCAAAATCCTCGATACGCTCTGATCATTTTGATCATTTCCCCGCGCTTCGGCGCGGGGATCTTTCTGCAACGGATGGTTTCGCGATTGTAACGGAATTTTTACGTTCATTCGCTTGACAGTCACGGGGGGGGGTGTATTATACTCATTGTGTAAGGAGGCGGTATGGCGATCGTCGAAGTGGAACATCTGAAAAAATCGTACGCGCACATCCGGGCGGTGGACGACATCTCCTTTACGGTGGAGAAGGGGGAGCTGTTCTCCTTTCTCGGCGTCAACGGCGCGGGCAAGAGCACGACGGTGAACATTCTCTGCACGCTCCTTTGTAAGGACGGCGGCAGCGTGCGCATCGCTGGGTACGATCTCGACACGCAGGCGGATGAGATCCGGCCCGTCCTCGGGGTCGTCTTTCAGGGGAGCCTTCTGGACGATCGGCTCACCGTGCGCGAAAATCTCGCGGTGCGGGCGGCGTGCTACGGCATCCGCGGCAGAGCATGGCAGCAGCGCCTTGCGCAGCTCGACGATCTCTTGTCCCTGCAGGAGATCCTCGACCGCCCCTTCGGAAAGCTCTCGGGCGGACAGCGCCGCCGCGCGGACATCGCGCGCGGGCTCGTCAATGCGCCGCAGCTGCTCTTTCTCGACGAACCCACCACGGGGCTGGATCCGCAGACGCGCAGGACGGTGTGGGAGACCATCGGGAAGCTGCGCCGCGAGACGGGCATGACCGTCTTTCTCACGACGCACTACATGGAGGAGGCGAACGCCTCCGACCGCGTCGTCATCATCGATGCGGGCAAGATCGTCGCGAGCGACACGCCCGCCCATCTCAAAAACGAATATTCGCGCAACTATCTCTTTTTGTACGGTGCGGACGGGGAAGCGGTGCGCCGTGCGGGCGTTCCCTTCGAGGAGGCGAACGGCGGTCTGCGCGCCGCCATGACGGCGGACGAGGCGCGCGCCTATCTCGCGGCGCATCCCGATCTCTGCATCGACTTCGAGTTCGTCAAGGGGGATATGGACGACGTGTTCCTCGCCGTCACGGGCAAAAAACTGCACGAGGGAGGGGAGAAATGAACGGTTATGCGCTTTGGATGCTCACGCGGCGCAATCTGAAAATTTTCTTAAAAGACCGCGCCAATGTCTTTTTCTCGCTGCTCGCGCCCCTCATCGTGCTCGCGCTCTATGCGCTCTTTCTCGGGCGGCTGCAGGAGGACGGGATCCTCGCGGCGCTCGAGGGCATGGGCATTGCGGGCGGGGAGGATGCGGTCAAGGCGTTCTCGGACAGCTGGATGCTCGCGGGTGCGATGTCGTGCGCCTGCATCACCGTTCCGCTGTGCGCCTGCGGCATCATGATCCACGACAAGACGCGCGGGATCTCTGCCGATCTGCGCATTTCGCCCGTCGCCAAGTGGGTGACGCCCGCGTCCTATTTCTGCTCCGTCGTCGCGGCGGGGTTGGCGATCGGGCTCATCGTGCTCGGCGTCTGCTTCGTCTGGCTCGCCGCGGCGGGGATGTGGCACCTCACCTTCGCGGATGCGATGGGGTGCCTCGGCGCGCTCGTGCTCTCCGTCCTCTCCTCTTCGACGCTGCTCGTCTTCATCGTCGGGTTCTTCCGTTCGGAGGGGGCGTTCACGGCGCTCAACGTCATTCTCGGCACCGTCGTCGGCTTCCTCATCGGGGCGTATATGCCCATCACCTACTTCCCCGATGCCGTGCAGAAATTCACTTTCTTCATTCCGGGAAGCTACACGGCGGGGCTGTTCCGCAACTTCATGATGCGCGGCGCGCTCGACGAGATCGCGCAGCTCTCGCCCGCCTTTGCCGAGGGGCTGCGGGAGCAGTTCTCCCTCACCTTTGACTTTTTCGGTCTGGAAGTGGGGGTGGGCGGAATGTTCGCGGCGCTTGCCGTCGCGGGGGCGCTCTTTGCGGCGCTGAATGTGCTCGCGGCATACCTGCGCCGCAGGGCAAGATCATAAAAAAGGAGCAACGTATGCAGGATAACTTGCCATTTTCCGACTTCGGCGAAGAAGTCGTGCGGGCGGAGGGGCTCAGGAAGACCTTCACGCTCTCCCGCAAGCAGCAGCGGCTGGAGCATACCGACTTTCCGCGCAAGGTCGCGCTGGACGGACTTTCGTTTTCGGCGCAGCGCGGGGAGATCTACGGCCTTCTCGGGCCGAACGGCGCGGGCAAGACGACCACGCTGCGCATTCTTTCCACGCTCATCTCTCCCGATGCGGGGGACGCCTTCGTGTGCGGCCATTCGGTGCGGAAGGAACCGGGTAAGGTGCGCGACGTCATCGGGTTCATGACGAGCGAATTGAAGCTCGAGGGCTTTTTTACGCCCTCCTATCTCTTTGACTTCTTCGGCGCCATGCATGGCGTGGAGAAGGGGGCGCTCGCGCAGCGCAAGCAGGAGCTGTTTGCCCGCTTCGGCATCGACCGCTTCGCGGAGGTCAAAGTGAGCGATCTCTCGACGGGGATGCTGCAGAAGGTCTCCCTCGTCATCTCCATCGTGCACGATCCCGCCGTCGTCATCTTCGACGAACCCACCAACGGGCTGGACGTGCTCACCGCGAAGGTGGTCATCGACTTTCTGCTGGAATTAAAGGCGATGGGCAAGAGTATTCTTCTGTCCACCCACATCTTCTCCCTCGTCGAAAAGCTGTGCGACCGCGTCGGTATCATCATCGACGGGAAGATGGCTGCGGACGGAAAACTTCAGGACGTATGCGGGGAAATGAGCCTTGAGGACAAGTTCTTTGCGATCTATCGGTCGATCAAGGGGGATGCGGTATGAAACTGATCGCGCTCATGAAAAAGGAATTCGCGCGCTTTTTCGGCGACTATAAGCTGCTCATTACCATGATCCTGCCCGGTCTGCTCATCTATATCATCTATTCCGTCATGGGATCGGTGATGTTCGGCGGGGAGGAAGAGGCATATCGTCTGCGCGTCTATGTCGAAGGGGAGTCGGCGATCGTCTCCACGGTGGAGAGCGCCGCTTCGGCGAACGGCTGGGAGACGGAGATGCTCTCTTTGTCGGAGGCGGGCATCGACGAGGAGACCGCCCGCGAACAGGTCGCCTCGGGCGAGGCGTCTGCGCTCCTTGTCTTCAGCGAGAACTTCGACGCGTCGCTCGGCAAGGGCGCGGCGGCGGAGATCGTCTACAATGCCGACGACGACGGGAGCGCGGCGTTTGCCTCCCTCGTGAATGCCGCCCTGCAGAGCTTTTCCTTCACGCTCACCGTGTCCGACCTTTCGGGGAGCGGAGGCGGGGCGCAGATGGTCATGGCGGGGATCCTGCCCATGCTCATCGTCATCTTCGTGTTCTCGTCGTGTATGTCTGTGACGCTCGAATCGGTGGCGGGGGAAAAGGAGCGCGGTACGCTCGCGACCATCCTCGTCACCTCCGTGCGCCGCTCCGACATCGCACTCGGCAAGGTGCTGCCCCTCTCCTGCGTGTCGTTGATCGGCGCCGCCTCGAGTTTTCTGGGCGTCGTTCTCTCCCTGCCCACCCTCATGGGGGTGTCGCTGGACGTTGCCGCCGCGGGCGTGGGTGCGGCGGGGTATGTGCTGCTGTTTCTGCTCATCCTCTCCTTCGTGCCGCTCATCGTGGCGGCGATCGCCGCCGTCTCCGCACTCTCGCGCAGCGTCAAGGAGGCGTCCGGCTATACGAGCGTTCTGATGATCCTCATGATGGTGCTCTCCCTCGTCACTGCCTTTCTCCCCGACATCGGGGGCTGGGTGGTCGCCGTGCCCATCCTCAACGCCGTCGCCGCCATGCAGGGCATCCTGACGGGCGCGCCCGTCGTCTGGATGTGCCTCGTCTCGGTCGCGGTCAACCTCGCCTATACCGCCGTCCTCATCGCCGTGATCGCCCGCCTTCTTTCGAGCGAGCGCGTCATGTTCGGAAAATAACCCGCCGCCTTAAAAAAGGGGAGCCGCCGGGCTTCCCTTTTTTGTATGCTCTTTTTTGCAAAATCCACCAAATTTGCCCAAAGACCTTGCCTTTGACCGCAAAATATGGTATAATAAGAAAAATCTTCTCTGCAATTTTTTACGAGGTAACTATGGCGGAACAGCATTACGACGCGGGCGATATCACCATCCTCGAAGGGCTTGACGCGGTGCGTCTGCGCCCCGGGATGTATATCGGTTCGACGGGAGTGAGGGGGCTTCATCACATTCTCTGGGAGATCGTCGATAACGCCATCGACGAGGCGGCGAACGGCTATTGCGACAAGATCGACGTGCATATCTACAAGGACGGCAGCGTGTCGGTCGAAGACAACGGCCGCGGCATTCCCACCGACATCCATCCCAAGACGAAGGTCTCGGGCGTGCAGGTCGTCTTTACGCAGCTGCACGCGGGCGGAAAATTCGACGAACATAACTATTCCTTTTCGGGCGGCCTGCACGGCGTGGGCGCGTCCGTCACCAATGCGCTCTCCAAGTGGCTGAAGGTGCGCGTCAACAAGGACGGCGACACCTGGGAGATGGAGTTCCATTCCTATTTCGACAAGGAGAAAAATAAGGTGGAATCGGGCGTTCCCGTCGCGCCCCTTCATAAGACGGGCAAGTGCGGCAAGGCGCACGGCACCTTCGTGCATTTCATGCCCGACGACACCGTCTTCTCCACGACGGAATTTCAGCTCTCCACCGTCTCGCACCGATTAAAGGAGCTTGCCTTCCTCAACAAGGGGCTTGCCATCACGCTCACGGACGAGCGCATCACGGCAAACGAGTACGTCGAAGAATCGGAGGAGGAGCAGGAACAGGCGCAGCAGCTCGACCTCACGGGGGCGACGCAGCCGTACATGGTGACCTTCTACTATACGGGCGGCATCGCCGACTTCGCCGCCTATCTCAACGAGGGAAAGACCAAGCTGTACACGCCGCCTCTCTACTACAAGGGCGAGAAGGAGGGCATCCTCGTCGAGTTTGCCATCCAGCACACGGGGGAGTTCACCGAGAGTCTCTTCTCCTTCGTCAACAACATTCCGACGCCCGAGGGCGGGTATCACGAGATGGGCTTCCGCGGGGGCATCACGCGGATGCTCAACGACTATGCCCGCGACAACAAGCTCCTCAAGGAAAAGGAAGCCAACCTTCTGGGCGACGACTTCCGCGAGGGGCTGACGGCGGTCTTGTCCATCAAGATGAAGAACGTGCAGTTCGAGGGACAGACCAAGACCAAGCTCGGCAATCCCGAGGCGCGTTCGCCCGTCGAGAGCTGCGTGGTGGAGGGGCTGCGCTCGCTCGCCGCGGACGCCAAAAATAAAAAGGCCTTTGACGACATCATCAAAAAGGCGCAGGGCGCCGCCCGCGTGCGCATCGCCGCGCGTCAGGCAAAGGATACGGCGCGCGCCAAGAACAGCATCGACTCCCTGACCCTGGTCGGCAAACTTGCCGCCTGCTCGGGGAGAAAGCCGGAGATGAACGAGCTGTTCATCGTCGAGGGCGACTCGGCGGGCGGCACCGCCAAGCAGGCGCGCGTGAGGCAGTATCAGTCCATTCTTCCGCTGCGCGGCAAGCCGCTCAACGTCGAAAAAAAGCGCCTCGATCAGGTGCTCGCCAACGAAGAGATCCGCACCATCATCTCCGCGCTCGGCGCGGGCGTGGGGAACGACTTCAACCTCGACAAGATCAACTACCACAAGGTCATCATCCTCTCCGATGCCGACCAGGACGGCTTCCACATCCGCTGCATCCTGCTCACCTTCTTCTACCGCTATATGCGGCCGCTCGTCAACGCGGGGCACGTCTATATCGGGATGCCGCCCCTCTATAAGGTGTACAAGCAGAACGGCAGCGCCGAGGAGTACGCCTACGACGACAGGGAATTGCAGGAAAAGATCGAAAAGGTGGGAAGGGGATATCTCATCCAGCGCTACAAGGGGCTGGGCGAGATGAGTGCGGAACAGCTCTGGACGACGACGATGGATCCCATGCGGCGCAATCTCACGCAGGTCACCATCGAGGACGCCGCGGCGGCGGAGGACATGATCACGACGCTCATGGGCGACCGGGTGGAGGGCAGAAAGGAATTTCTGAGCCGCAATGCCAACTTCAACAAGGTCGATTCGTTTATGGATAAAGTGAAATTCAAGAAGGAGGGCGGCAATGAAGACTGAACCCAAAAAGCAGGAACCGACGGGGACGCTGTTCGTCACCCCGCTCGAGGAGGTGCTGCCCCAGTCCATGCTGCCCTATGCGGAGTTCGTCATCCTCGACCGCGCGCTTCCGCGCGTGGAGGACGGCCTGAAACCCGTGCAGCGGCGCATCCTCTACACCATGTACGAGATGGGCTTGACCCCCGACAAGCCGCATAAAAAATCCGCCCGTATCGTCGGTGACTGTATGGGTAAGTATCACCCGCACGGCGATTCCTCCGTCTATGACGCGATGGTGCGCATGGCGCAGGACTTCAACATGGGCAGGACGCTCGTCAACGGGCATGGCAATTTCGGCTCGGTGGACGGCGATCCCGCCGCCGCCATGCGCTATACCGAGGCAAGGCTGGAACCGCTCGCGCTCGAGCTTCTGCGCGATCTCGACAAGAACACCGTTCCCTTCTCGCTCAACTTCGACGACTCCTTAAAGGAGCCGGATATGCTCCCCGGGCGCTTCCCCAACCTGCTCGTCAACGGGGCTTCGGGCATCGCGGTGGGGCTTGCGACCAACATTCCGCCTCACAACCTCGCCGAGTGCATCGACGGCGTCATCGCCTATATCGACAAGCCGACCATCCGCCTCAACGATATGCTCAAGTATATCCCCGCGCCCGATTTTCCCACGGGGGGATATATCATCGCCAACGAACTCAATCAGGCGTACAAGACGGGCAAGGGGCGCATCATCCTGCGCGCCAAGGCTCGCGTGGAGGACGGCGACAGCGGCAAGAAGAACATCGTCATCACCGAACTTCCCTATCAGGTCAACAAATCGGCGCTGCTGCGCAAGATCGCAGACCTCAGGGAGGAGAAGAAGGAGGAGCTTGCCGCCATCTCGCGCGTGCAGGACGAGTCCGACCGCGAGGGCATTCGCGCCGTCGTGGAGGTGCGCGCCGACGGCGACGTGCAGAAGATCCTGAAGCTCCTGTATAAATACACCGATCTCGAGACGACGTTCGGCATGAACATGGTCGCCATCGCAGGCGGAAAGCCCATGCTGATGGGGCTGATGGACATTATCCGCTATTACGTCAACTATCAGCGCGAAGTGGTGCTGCGGCGCACCAGGTTCGATCTCGCCGCCGCCAAGGAGCGCTGTCACATCCTCGAAGGTCTCATCATTGCCGTGCGCAACATCGATGAGGTCGTTCAGATCATCAAGAACGCCGACTCGACGTCCGACGCGCGTGACAAGCTCCGCAAGCGCTTCGACCTGTCCGAAAAGCAGGCGCAGGCCATCCTCGATCTGCGCCTCGCGCGCCTCACCAAGCTCGAGGTGTTCAAGCTCGAGGAGGAACTTGCCCGTCTCAAGGAGCTGATCGAAAAGCTGACCGCCATTGTCAACAGCCAGCGCCGGCAGCTCGAGGTGGTCAAAGAGGAACTTTTGGAGATCAAGAAAAAATACAAGACGCCGAGAAAGTCGGTGCTCGTCTTTTCGGAGGACGAGGCGGAGGCGGAGCGCGCCGACGTCAAGACGCCGGGCGTGCAGAGCATCGCCTGCATCACGGCGGAGGGCAAGCTCAAGTGTATGTCCGAGCGCAACTTCTCCGCGTCCAACAAGGTCATCGGTGCCGCGTCCAAGCTGCAGTCCGTCATGGTGCAGGGCATCCGCCTACTCTCCGACGAACAGATCCTCGTTCTCTCCGACCGCGGCAACTGTTACCGTCTGTACGGCGGGAACGCCGCCTGCAAGTTCTCTGACGAGGGCTTTGCGCTTTCCGACCTCTTCGAGGACGCCGCGCAGGATGAGTATCCCGTCGCGCTGCTGCCCTCCGAACCGGGCAGCGGGAATCTCCTGTTCTTCACCGCAAAGGGGATGATCAAAAAGACGGCGTGGTCGGAGTATGCCGTCGGCAAGCAGATGTTCCAGGGCATCCGCCTCAACGAGGGCGACCGTCTCATCTCGGTGCAGCCCGATGCCGACGAGGAGGGCGTCACCGTCTTCTTCGTCACCAAATGCGGAATGTGTCTCAATGCCAAGAAGGACGATATCCCCCTGCAGGGCAGAGTTTCGGGCGGCGTCAAGGGGATCAACCTCAAGGAGGGCGACGAGGTCGTGTTCTGCTCGCAGATCGACGGCGAGGGCGAGATCGTGTTCGTCACGTCGGACGGCAGGTTCAAGCGCGTCATCACGGCGCTCATCGACCCGCTGCCCCGCTACCGCAAGGGGGTGCAGATCTCCGCGCTCAAGGGAGAGACCATTCTCTTTGCAGACTATGTGACCAATCCCTATATGCTCGCCATCCTCAAGGATGACGGCACGATGGCGGAGATGCTCACGGAGGACGTGCCCATCGACTCGACCGTCACGCGCGGCAGGCCGTTGAAGGGCGTCAAGTGGAAGCCCGTCAAGGTGTTCGCGATGAAGTACCGCGAAACGGAGGACTGATCGATCGGGGAGGGCGTCTGTCCTCCCCGTTTGTCATAATAACACATAATGCAGCAATTTCCGACATAGAATGTACCACTGTCAACGGACGGGGGAATGGCTATGTGGGAGAGTATCGCACAGCGTGCCGCCGCGTGCGGCGCGTATATCGTGCAGACGAAATGCACCGTGCGCGCCTGCGCCGAACATTTCGGCATGAGCAAGTCGACGGTACATAAGGATACGGAGCGGCTCGCCGCCATCGACGGCGGCCTGTACGCGCGGGTGCGCGCCGTGCTCGGGGTCAACCTCCGGGAGCGCCATCTGCGCGGCGGCGCCGCGACGCGCAGGATGTATGCCATGCGGCGGAACAACGTAAGACCGTGAGCGGGGGCGCGCCGGAATGGCGCGCCCTCTTTCGCGGCGCAGGGGTTTATAATCGCTTGCGGGAATGATAAAATTGCGATATAATAGAGAAAAAGGGGAGAGACAATGGAGCTGAGGGTACTGCGCTACTTCATCGAAGTCGCAAGAGAGCAGAATATCACGGCGGCGGCAGAGCGGCTGTTCATCACGCAGTCGACGCTCTCCAAACAGCTCATGGAGCTGGAGGAGGAACTGGGAAAACAGCTGCTCGTGCGCGGCAAGCGCAGGACGACGCTCACCGAGGACGGGATGTTTCTCTTCCGCCGCGCGCAGGAGATCGTCGAACTCGCCGACAAGACGCAGGCGGCGCTCGCCGCGGAGGACGGCGTCGTCACGGGGGATGTGTCCATCGGCTGCGGCGAAACGCAGGGGATGCGCATCGTCATCGACGCGATGAAGGCGCTGAACGAGGCGCACCCCGAGGTGCGGTTCCATCTGTACAGCGGCAACGATGAGGACGTCTCGGAGCGGCTGGACGAGGGGCTGGTCGATTTCGGGCTGTTCGTGGGCCATACCGACCTTGAAAAGTACGACTTCGTGAAGCTCCCCGAATACGATACCTGGGGCGTCATCGTGCGCCGCGATCATCCCCTTGCGCAGCGCGGATGCGTGCGGCCGGCGGACATGGCGGGACTTCCGCTGCTCTGCTCCCGTCAGATGCTGCACGCCAACGAGCTTTCGGGCTGGCTGGGAAGGGACGCGTCGGAACTGAACATCCTCTCCACGCACAACCTCGTCTACAACGCCTCGCTCATGGTGCGCGCGGGCATGGGGTGTCTGCTCACGATCGACGGCATCCTCCCCGAGGACGCGGAGCTTGTCTTTCTTCCGCTCGAACCGGCCGTGCGCGCCCATCTCTTTTTCGCCTGGAAAAAGTACCGCGTCTTTTCCAAGGCGAGCGCGGCGTTCCTGCACTGTCTGCAGACGCGCATGGAGGAAGAACTTTCCCGTTAATTTCACATTGACGTGACTTGTCAAGCTCTGACGGTTGTGTTATAATAAAGTATCGTTTGATCGAAGTACGGCAGGAAAACAGTTATGGCTTACTATCTCGGAATCGACGTCGGCTCCACCACGGTCAAGGCGTGCCTCATGGACGATGCGGGCAAGATCCTGTATTCCTCCTATGTGCGCCATTTTTCCCGCGTGCGCGAGTGCGTCTTACAGGAATTGGATAAGATCCGCCCGCTTGCGGCCTCTTTTCATGTCTGCATCACGGGTTCGGCGGGGCTGGGCATCGCCCAGCGCGGCAAGATCCCCTTTGTGCAGGAGGTGCAGGCGGCATTCGGCGCCATCCGCCGGCTCTATCCCGACACCGACGTCGCGGTGGAGCTGGGCGGCGAGGACGCCAAGATCATCTTCGTCACGGGCGGCACCGAGCAGCGCATGAACGGCAGCTGCGCGGGCGGCACGGGGGCGTTCATCGACCAGATGGCGACCCTCCTCGACCTCACGGTGGAGGAGATGGACGCGCTCTCCCTGAAGGCGGAGCGGGTGTATCCGATCGCCTCGCGCTGCGGCGTGTTCGCAAAGTCGGACATCCAGCCCCTCCTCAATCAGGGGGTGAACAAGGCGGACATTGCGGCGTCCATCTTTCAGGCGGTCGTCGATCAGACGGTCTCCGGCCTCGCGCAGGGGCGGCGCATCAAGGGCAAAGTGCTCTTTCTGGGCGGGCCGCTCTTCTTTCTGAAGGGGCTGCGCCTCGCCTTCAAGCGCACATTGGGACTTGACGACGAACACGCCGTCTTTCCCGACACGGCGCCCTGCTTCATGTCCATCGGCGCGGCGATCTATGCCGCCGAGGAAAAGGAGGAGAGCATCGAAGAACTTGTCTCCCGCCTTTCGGTGCTGCCCGAGACGGAGAGCATCGCGGTGGGGGAACCGCTCTTTGCGGATCATGCGGAGTACGACGCCTTTGTCGCCCGCCATATGCGCAGCGATCTCGCCTTTGAGAACGTGCTCACCTACCGCGGCGACGCCTATCTGGGCATCGACTCCGGCTCGACGACGACCAAGCTCATGCTCATCACGCCCGACTGCAAGATCCTCTATTCGCACTATCAGACCAACAACGGGCAGCCGCTCGACATCGTCGTTCAGAAGCTGCAGGAGATCTATTCGCTCATCGGCAACAGGATCGTCATCCGCGGCGACTGCGTCACGGGCTACGGCGAGGACATGATGAAGGCGGCGCTCAAGATCGACTTCGGCGTCGTCGAGACGATGGCGCACTTCAAGGCGGCGCTGCATTTCAACCCGGACGTCGACTTCATCATCGACATCGGCGGGCAGGATATCAAGTGTTTCAAGGTGAAAAACCGTGCCATCGACTCCATCATGCTCAACGAGGTGTGCTCGTCGGGCTGCGGCTCCTTCATCCAGACGTTCGCCAAGGCGATGGGCATGGAGATCGAGGAGTTTTCCCGCCTCGGCCTGTTCGCCAAGCACCCCGTGGAGCTCGGCTCGCGCTGCACGGTGTTCATGAACAGCTCTGTCAAGCAGGCGCAGAAGGAGGGCGCGAGCGTCGAGGACATCTCGGCGGGGCTTTCCTCCTCCATCGTCAAGAACGCCATCTACAAGGTCATCCGCGCCCGCACGCCCGAGGAACTCGGCGAGCATATCGTCGTGCAGGGCGGCACCTTTCTGAACGACGCCGTGCTTCGCTCCTTTGAAAAGGAGACGGGCAAGGAGGTCGTGCGCCCCGCCATCGCGGGACTCATGGGGGCGTTCGGCGCGGCGCTCTACGCAAAGGAGAATACGCCTGCCGAAAAGCTCATCAGCACCATCGTCACCGAACCCGAGCTGCGCGCCTTCTCCTATACCTCCCGCTCGATCACCTGCAAGGGCTGCACGTCGCACTGCAGCGTCAACATCCTCACCTTTGCGGACGGACGCAGGTTCATCTCGGGCAACAAGTGCGAGCGCGGCGCGGGGCTTCCCGTCCGCAGGGATCTGCCCGATATCTACAACTTCAAGTACGAAAAACTGCTCTCGCTCCCCAAGACGGTGGAACAGCCCCGCGTGACGGTGGGACTCCCCGTGCAGCTCGTCATGTTCGAGCAGCTCCCGCTCTGGGTCACCTTCTTCGAGACGTGCGGATTTTCCGTCGTCCTCTCGGACAGAAGCTCGCGGGAGCTGTACTTCCGCGGGCAGCACACCGTCGCTTCCGACACGGCGTGCTACCCCGCAAAACTCATGCACGGACACATCGAGTCGCTTTTGGACAAGCACGTCGACTTCATTTTCTATCCGTGCGAGAGTTATAACATCGACGAACACGACTCGGTCAATCACTACAACTGCCCCGTCGTCGCCTACTATCCGGAGCTGCTCAAGGCAAACAACGAGCGGCTGAATGCAGACAACTTTATCATGCCCTACCTCGATCCCAACAGCGAAAAGACGACGGTGCGCGCGCTCCATCGTGCGCTCGCGCGCTGGAAACTGCCGTCCTCGCTCATCCGCCGCGCATGGCGGGCGGGGCTTGACGCCTACGCCTCCTTCCATGCCGATGTCGTGCAGGAGGGCAGGCGCATCCTCGCCGAGGCGGAGCGCGAGGGCAGGCAGGTCATCGTGCTGGCGGGCAGACCTTACCACGCCGATCCCGAGATCAACCACGGCATCGGAAAACTTCTCAACTCGCTCGGCATCGCGGTTCTTTCGGAGGACGCCGTGTACGAGGAGGGCGACCTCGTCAAGGTGAACGTCCTCAACCAGTGGACGTACCATGCCCGCCTCTACCGTGCGGCGGAATTTGTCACGCACAGGAAGAACGTCAATCTCGTGCAGCTCGTCTCCTTCGGGTGCGGCATCGACGCCATCACCACCGACGAGGTGCGCGCCATCCTTGAAAGCCGCGGCAAGCTCTACACGCAGATCAAGATCGATGAGATCAACAACCTCGGCGTCGTCAAGATCCGGCTGCGCTCGCTGCTCGCCGCCATCGAAGAACTTGGGAGAAAGGCATGAAAGAACAGACACCCGCGCCCGTTGCAGATTTTACCAACAAATATCCCGTGTTCACGCCCGAGATGAAGGCGACGCACACCATCCTCATCCCCGATATGCTGCCCTGGCACTTCGACCTGCTCGTTCACGTCATGGAGAAGGAGGGGTACCGGGTGGAAGTGCTGCACAACGAGGGGCGCGCCGTCATCGACGAGGGACTCAAGCACGTTCACAACGACACCTGCTATCCCGCGCTCTGCGTCATCGGACAGTATCTCGACGCGCTGAAGAGCGGGAAGTACGACCCCGATCGCACCGCCGTGCTCATCACGCAGTCGGGCGGCGGCTGCCGCGCCAGCAACTATATTCCGCTCATCCGCAAGGCGATGGCGGCGGAGTTCCCGCAGGTTCCCGTGCTCTCTCTCAACTTTTCGGGGCTGGAGAAGGGGAACAGCCTGCATCTCTCCGTCGGCAACTTTGTGCGCCTCGCCTATGCCATCTTCTACGGCGATCTCATCATGACCTGTTTCAACCAGACCAAGCCCTACGAGAAAGAGGAGGGCAGTACGGCGCGCGTGAGGAAGCAGTGCGTGGAGGCGATGAAAAAGGCGCTCGACGGCGGGCAGTACAAGCATCTCAAAAAGTGCGCGAGGTACATCCTCGACGCCTTCGCCGCCGTGCCTGTCACGGGGGAGAAAAAGATCAAGGTGGGCATCGTCGGGGAGATCTATGTGAAGTATTCCCCGCTCGGCAATTCCCATCTGGAGGACTTTTTGCTCTCCGAGGGGTGCGAGCCGGTCGTCCCCGCGCTGATGGACTTCATTCTCTACTGCGTCATCAACAACGTCAACGACGAAAAACTGTACGGCAAGGGAAAAAAGACGGCGTGGCTGTTCACCATCGTCTACAAGTGGCTGTACGGCAGGCAGAAAAAGCTCATTTCCTGCATGAAAAAGACGCGGTATGAGCCGCTGCACGACTTCGAGCACCTGAGAAGGTGCGCCGACAAGGTCATCAACCAGGGCGTCAAGATGGGGGAGGGCTGGCTCATCCCCGCCGAGATGGCGGCGCTCGCCGAGACGGGTACGGAGAACATCGTGTGCGCGCAGCCCTTCGGATGTCTGCCCAACCATATCGCCGGAAAGGGCGCCGTGCGCGCGGTGAAACAGCTGCACGCCGACGTGAACATCGTTCCCGTTGACTACGACCCCTCCGCGACGCGCGTCAACCAGGAGAACCGCATCAAGCTCATGCTCGCGACCGCGCGGGAGAGGATGCACGCAGAACACTGAATCAAAGGGGCGCCGTGCGCCCCTGCCGATGTCCCACAAGTTCGCTTAAGCGAACAAAAATCAGACCAAGTCGTTCGCAAAGGCGAACAGGGAGAGATGAGATGGATACACAAAAAAAGGCGCAGCGGGAGCTGCGCGCATGGCGGCGGGAGAAGAAGCTCATTCCCGTAATGATCGCAAAGTATTGTCGCGGCGTACACGGCACGAAGGGGGAGATGTGCGAGGACTGCAGGGCGCTCACCGAGTACGCGCTCTTCCGCCTGGACAAATGCCCCTTTAAGGTCAACAAGCAGTTTTGCTCCTTTTGCAGGATCCACTGCTATCGCCCCGAGATGCGCCAAAAAATCAAGGACGTCATGCGCTATTCGGGGCCGCGGATGCTCTTTTCGCATCCGATCTTTGCGCTGTCGCACGTCGTGCAGATGATGCGCAGCCGAAGGGCGCAGAAGAAGGCGGCGCAAAACACGCCGCAAAATTAGCCCATTCGCTTGAAAAACGGCGCGCGGTGTGGTACAATCGGAGTATCCGAAAAGAGGAGGGATCGCCATGAAGGAGCGCGAAGACGCCGTCACGGTCGCATTTTTTGAGGGAAGACAGGGGAAGCTCTGGCTTGCGCTGCTCATCCTCTCCCCGCTGCTTGCGCTGCTCTTTGCCGTATTTGCATTCCTCTATGCGGATGACGGCGCCATCGTCATCATCGGCTGCTGCGCTTTCTGCGCCGTATGTCTGCTCATCTTCGGCGTCTGCATCGCGACGGCGCGCCTGCGCACGTCGCGTTGGACGGCGGACGAGGAGGGCATCGGTTACTTCGCGTTCGGCAGACGCGTGCTGCACTTCCGCTGGGAGGAGATCCGCGAAGCGGGGTTTCTCGTGCTGGAGGGGGAAAAGCGCACTTCGCAGCTCAGACTGTATTGGTCGACGGCCGAGCTGCGCGGCAAACTGCGGAGCGGAAAATTTCCCGGACGGGAGAAGGGCTTGGGTGCCAACCGCCGCGGCGCGACGATGATGGTATACTGCGTTCCCGCGCTCTACGGTGACAACGGCGCGGTGCGTTATCCCGAAGACGATGCGATCATTTTGTTTACACGCGCACACTTGAAGCGCCCGCTGCGGCATGAAAATTTCCTGACGGGAACAGATCGCTGAGCGCGCCTCCTCGCGGCTTGCCGCGACGAGGGAAGAAGGGCTCCCTCTCCGAGGGAGGCTTGAAACAAGGTTATAGATCATGCCGCAAGGAAAGTCGCGCCTTTGCGAAAAGATTTGCGTGAACTTTTTCCGCGCCTTTGCGCGAGAAAATCCGTGAGCCCTTTCAGAAGATATTCGCGATCGTTGGCCGGTAGGTGTTCGGAAAAGTGACGGCGAGGTGCATGAGCGCCTCCAGCTTGGGAAGGGCGGGGGCGTAGTTTCCCTCGGCGACGAGGCGCACCGTCTCCGAGAGGTAGTTATCCATGCGCATCACGTCGTTGTGCGGCAGCAGTACCTGCAGCCGCTCTTTTTTTGCCTCCCACGAGCGCTGCACGGCGCGCGCGTCCTC
>CALVWN010000052.1 GCA_944367415.1 uncultured Clostridia bacterium
GGAGTTCTGCCATGCGACGGGAACCACGGCACATACCGAAAATGTTCCCAACTTCCACAATGCGTTCGCGCACATCTACCAGGGCAGATACCTTGCGGGCGTTGCCGCAGGTATGAAGCTCGTTGAAATGTACGAGGCCGGCGATGTGCTGGACGCAGACAATTTCGATACGGACGGCAACATCAAAATCGGTTACGTCGGCGCATATCCCTATGCGGAAGTCGTCTCCGGCTACACCTCTTTCTTCCTCGGCGCACGCGAAACGGTGGAAGAGGCGACGGAAAATCAGGTCAGCGTCGTGATGGAAGTCACCTACACGAGCAGCTGGTTCGATGAAACCAAGGAGAGAGAGGGCGCCAATGCGCTCATCGCAAAGGGCTGCGCGCTCATCTCGCAGCACGCGGACTCGATGGGTGCGCCCAGTGCCTGCGAGACGGCGGGCGTTCCCAACGTCTCCTACAACGGCAGCACGGCGGCATCCTGCCCCAAAACCTACATCATTTCTTCGCGCATCAACTGGGTGCCCTATTTCGAGTACATGATCGACTGCGCGATGAACGGCACCGAGATCGCCAAAGACTGGACGGGTACGCTGGAGAACGGCGCGGTTGCCCTCACCGAGGTCGGCGCGGCAGCTGCGGAAGGCACGGCGGAGAAGCTCGCCGAGGTCGAGGCGCAGCTCAAGAGCGGCGAACTCAAGGTGTTCGACTGCTCCAAGTTCACCGTCGGCGGCAAGACGCTGACCAGCTATATGGCGGACGTCGATACGGACGACAACTATACCCCCGATACGGAAGCGATCGAGAACGGCGTGTTCATGGAATCCAAGTTCCGCTCCGCGCCCTATTTCGACGTGCGCATCGACGGGATCACGGAGCCGGAAGTCACCGGCTGATCGGCCTTTCGGGCAGCATAACAGGATAATCGGCAAGTCGGCGAAGATGTACTCTCCGCCGCTTGTTCTTTTCGGGAATATTTTGGCGAGGTGCCGAAGTGGGCGAAACATTTCTCTTGGAACTCAAACATATCAGCAAATATTTCGGTTCCGTTGCGGCGAACAGGGATATCAGCTTCTCCTTGAAAAAGGGGGAGATCCTTGCCCTGCTCGGCGAGAACAGCAGCGGAAAGACGACGCTGATGAATATGCTCTCGGGGATCTACTATCCCGACGAGGGGCAGATCTTCGTGAACGGGGAGGAGGTCGTCATCTCCTCGCCGCAGGATGCCTTCCGCCATCATATCGGCATGGTGCACCAGCACTTCAAGCTCATCGATATCTTCACCGCCGCGCAGAACATCGTGCTCGGCCCGGGCGGGAAGGGGTACGGCGTCAGGCGCATCAACGACGAGGTGCGCGCCATCGCTGAAAAATACGGCTTCGAGATCGACCCCAAAAAGAAGGTCTACGATATGTCCGTCTCCGAGAAACAGACGGTGGAGATCGTCAAGGTACTCTACCGCGGCGCGGACATCCTCATCCTCGACGAGCCGACGGCGGTGCTCACCCCGCAGGAGACGGAGAAGCTCTTCTCCGTCATGCGGGCGATGAAGGCGGACGGTAAGTCCATCATCATCATCACGCACAAGCTGCACGAGGTGATGGCGATCTCCGACCGCGTCGCGGTGCTGCGCAAGGGCGAGTACATCGGCTGCGTCGAGACGAACGAGACGAGCGAACAGGCGCTCACCGAAATGATGGTCGGACAGAAGGTGGAACTCAACATCGAGCGGCCGAAGACGACCTTCGACAAGCCCATTCTGGAGATCCGCAACCTCTGCGTGCGCAGCGACGAGGGCAGCCGCGCTATCGAGGATCTGAGCTGCTTCATCCGCGGTGGCGAAATTCTGGGCGTCGCGGGCATCGCGGGCTGCGGTCAGCGCGAGCTGTGCGAGGCGATCGCGGGGCTGAGAAAGGTGGAGTCGGGCGGCATCTACCACGAGGGCGAGAGCATCGTGGGGCGCTCCCCCAAGGAGATCGCTGCCCGCGGCGTCGCGATGAGCTTTATCCCCGAAGACCGTCTCGGCATGGGACTTGCGCCCTCCATGTCCATCACCGACAACATGATGCTCAAAAATTACAGCGATCACCGCTTCGGCATCCGTCCCTTGGCGGACAAGGAGGGGGACAGACCCTTCGCGAAGAGGTGCAGGCGCGCGCTCAACAGGGTCGGGGCGTTTGTCGACCGGCACTGCCCCTTCGTCGACCGCAAGTCGGCACGCGCCGAGGCGGAGCGCGTCATCAAAGAACTTGACGTCTCGACGCCCTCCACGGAGACTCCCGTGCGGCGGCTCTCGGGCGGCAATGTGCAGAAAGTGCTTCTGGGCAGAGAGATCCTCACCGATCCCAACGTGCTCATCACGGCATATCCCGTGCGCGGACTTGACATCAACTCCTCTTACCTCATCTATGACATTCTCAATCGTCAGAAGCGGGCGGGGGCGGGCATTCTCTTCATCGGCGAGGATCTCGACGTCATGCTCGAACTGTGCGACAAGATCATGGTACTCTGCCACGGGAAGATGATGGGCGTCGTCCATGCGGACAAGACGGGGAAGGAACAACTCGGACTCATGATGGCGGGAGCGTTGGATCTCGCCGAGGAAAAGGGCAAGCCGATGGGCGTTGCCAAAGATTCGCAGATCGGGGAGGACGGCACATGGAACGCGTAAAACAACCGCTCATTCATATCTCCAAGCGCGCGCCCATGCCGCTCTGGAAGGGGCTTTGCATCCGGTTCGGCGCCGTCGTCATCGCGCTCGTGATCAGCGCCGTTTTCATCTCCCTCTCGTCGCCGCGCGAGAAAGGGTTCTTTGACTTCTTCGGCTCCCTCTTTTCGGGGGCATTCGGCACCGAGCGGCGCTTCTGGCTGCTGCTGCAGGACACGGCGCTGCTGCTGTGCGTCGCGCTCGCGCTCGTCGTCGCCTTCCGGATGCGGTTCTGGAACCTCGGCGGCAACGGACAGGTGCTCATGGGCTGTCTCGCCTGCGCCATGTGTATGCATTACATGGGCGGCAAGCTCCCCGACGGGCTGGTGTGCTTCTTCATGATCGTCGCCAGCATCGCGGCGGGCGCGCTGTGGGCGGTCATCCCCGCCATTTTCAAGGCGTTTTTCAACACCAACGAATCGCTCTTCACGCTCATGATGAACTATGTCGCCATGTACCTGGTCGCGCTGTTCATTACGCTGTGGAACCCGATGGGCACGGGGGCGATGGCTCCCATTTCGGACGCCAATCTGCCCACCTTCGGCAGCGGCATTGCGGGCAAAACGCTACCCATCGTCCTGGTCGCCGTCATCGTCACCGCGTTCATCTACTGCTATCTGCGCTTCTCCAAGCACGGATATGAGGTCTCCCTCGTCGGCGAGAGCAAGAACACGGCGCGCTACGCGGGCATCAACGTCAAGAAGGTGATCATCCGCACGCTCGTCCTCTCGGGCGCCGTATGCGGGTTGGTGGGGCTGTTGCTCGTCGGCTCCATCAACCACATGGTCTCCACGACGATGGACGACAACATGGGCTTTACGGGCATCATGGTCGCGTGGATGGGGAAATTCGATCCCCTCATCATGGTCGGGATCTCCTTCTTCATCAACTTCCTCTCGCGCGGGATGTCGCAGGTCTGTACCGAATTCGGGTTCACGAGCGAGGCGCTCTCCGACATCGTCGTCGGGCTCATCTACTTCTTCTTCATCGGCTGTGAGTTCTTCATCGTCTACAAGGTGCATTTCAACTTCAGAAAGCGCGGCGGATGGGAGGAACCCGACTTCACGATGGATGACGGGGAGGACGAGCCGGGGAACACGCCGGACGGCGGAATGGCTGACGCCGCAAAGGACGCCTGTGCGGATCGTCCCGATCTGCCTGCAGATGCGGACGGCGGGCAGACAGAAGGAGGGAACATCGATGGATAACTTTCTTGCAAGCGCCATTTCCTTCGGCGTCATCTTCCTGTTCGGCTGCGTGGGGGAGATCCTGACGGAGAAGTCGGGGCACCTCAATCTCGGTATTCCCGGCATCATGTGCGTGGGCGCGGCGGGCGGATGCTTCGGCGTCAGGATCGCCATGTCGGGCAGCGACCCGAGCGGCGTGCTCGTCGTCATCACGGGGATCTTGTTCGCGCTGCTCTTTGCGGGGGCGCTGGGGGCGGTCTATGCCTTCCTCACCGTGTCGCTCCGCTCCAACCAGAACGTCACGGGACTTGCCTGCACCATCTTCGGCGCGGGATTCACCTCCTTCTTTATCAACAGCGTTGTCATGCAGAACGGAGCGGATTCCCTTCTCGCCAAGGCGGGACAGCAGTTCTTCGGCGCCCATATTCCGGGTGCGGGAGATCTCGGCTGGTTCGGCACCATTTTCCTTTCGCACGGGGTGCGCGTCTATCTCGCCATCGTCATTGCCGTCGTCGCGGCGGTCGTGCTGCGCTATACCAAAGTGGGGCTCAACCTGCGCGCCATCGGCGAAAGCCCTGCCACGGCGGACGCGGTGGGCATCAACGTGACGGGGTATAAGTACACGTTCATCGTCGGTGGTGCCGCGATCGCGGGCCTGGGCGGACTGTGCTACGTCATGGGGTATATGAACGGCGTCGTCGGTTCCACCGTCGATCAGACCATTCAGGGCATCGGCTGGCTCTCCATCGCGCTCGTCATCTTCACGCTCTGGAAGCCCGCGCTCGCCATTCTCGGCTCCATCGTATTCGGAATGCTCTACATTCTCTCTTCGCGCATCACGGGCATCTCTTTCGTGCAGATCCAGCTGCTCAACCTTGTTCCCTACGTCGTGACAATCCTCGTGCTCATCGTCACGAGCATCGTTGGTCACCGCGAGACGCAGCCTCCCGCAAGCCTGGGGCTGTCCTACTTCCGCGAGGATCGCTGAGCGGACACAATTTCAGCAAAAAGCGACCCGTACGGGCCGCTTTTTTGTCGGGGAGCGCGGATATTTTTTATCAGCACTTGACAATCTTCCGAAAAGGTGATATAGTTAAGAATGGTCGGTGAGACCGTAATTTTTGCAGACGGAGGATAAAAATATGGCAAACGTATGCGTCATCACGGGCGGCGGCAGCGGCATGGGGCTGGAAGCCGCAAAGCTCATGAAGGATAAGATCGTTGTGGTATCGGGCAGAACGGAGGCGAAGCTTGAAAAGGCGGTCGCGCAGCTCAAGGCGCTGGGGATCACGGCGTACGCAAAGGCGTGCGACACGTCCGACCGCGCGAGCGTCAATGCGCTGGCGGAGTATGCGGCGTCCCTCGGCGAGATCAAGAACGTCATCAACTGCGCGGGGCTTTCGCCCGCCATGGCAAAGCCGGAGACCATTCTGCGCGTCAACGCGCTCGGCACGGTGTATGTGAACGAGGCGTTCGTCAAGTACATGAAGGCGGGCAGCGTCATCGTCGACGTCGCCTCCAACTCGGCGTATGTGCTCCCCGGGTTCCTCATCAACAAGAAGGTGTACGCGCTCGCCGAGACGGACGAGGCGGCGTTCCTCAAAAAGCTGCTGAAAAAGAGCAGCCTCGCAAAGGGCGACTATCAGCGTTCGGGCTTTGCGTATGCGCTCAGCAAGAACTTTGTCGTGTGGTACGCCAAGAAGTGCGCCTTCGACTACGGCAAGCAGGGCATCCGCGTGGTGTCGCTCAGCCCCGGGCTCATCGCCACCGACATGGGCAACCTCGAGGCGAAGGACGGCGGGATGCTCATTCCCTTCTCGGCGGAGGAGCGCATGGGCAAGCCGGAGGAGCTCGGCTTCGCGCTGGCGACGGTCGCCGACGAACGCAACGGCTATCTTGCGGGCGTCGATGTCCTCGTGGACGGCGGCAGTACCAACGGCATGAAGGAATTCAAGAAAAAGAAGAAATAACATTTTTCTGCATTTTCCCCGCGCACCCGTGCGCGGGGATTTTTTTGGAAGAGAAATGCATCTTGACAACGGATATGCGCTATGATATAATGCAGGCGAACGGCGTAAAAAATGCGCCGGAAGGAGCGAACTATGTGGTTTCAGGCATTGAGCGTCGCGGAAAAGATCTACTTCATCATCGCCGTCGTGGCGAGCGCGCTGCTCATCATCCAGATCGTTCTCATGCTCTTTTCTCTGGGGGGAGCGGGAGACTTCGACATGACCGGCGATGTGGACGTGAATATGGACGGAGTATTCGACGGCGATGCCGGGGACGGCGGGCTTTCCTTCTTCACGGTCAAGGGCATGACGGCATTCTTCGCGCTGGGCGGCTGGTGCGGCTTTGCCGCACAGATGGGGTTCCAGGGTAACATCTGGGCGCCCATCCTCATCGCCGTTGCAACGGGAACGGTTGCGCTTCTGGGCGTGGGGTTCGCCATGCGCGGGATCGCAAAGATGCAGAGTTCGGGCAATATCGTCAAGCATAAGCTCGAGGGGCTTACGGCGACCGTCTATGTCTCCGTTCCCGAAAAGCGCTCGGGGCGCGGCAAGATCGTCCTGACGGCGCAGGATTCCTACATGGAGATCGACGCCATGACGGACGAAGGGGAGCGCATCCCCGTCGACACGCAGGTGAAGATCGTCGAGTATCGGGAAGATTTCGCCCTGGTGGCGAAACTGTAACACATTTTTCAGGAGGATATGAGAATGGGCCCTGCCATCATTGCGATCATCGTTGTCGCAGTACTTCTTGTGTTCATGGTCGTTCTGACGATCGCGGTGCGTTATAAGACCTGCCCGCCCGACAAGATCATGATCATCTACGGAAAACTTCGTTCCCGCCCCGACGGAACGTCCTCGGCGGCGAAGTGCATCCACGGCGGCGCGGCGTTCGTGTGGCCCTTCTTTCAGAAGTACGCCTTCATGGATCTGACGCCCCTTGCGATCTCGGTGGACTTGAAGAGCGCGCTCTCCAAACAGAACATCCGCATCGACGTTCCCTCCATCTTCACGGTGGGCATCTCGACGGAGACGGGCATCATGCAGAACGCGGCGGAGCGCCTCGGCAGGCTCACCATGACGCAGCTCAGCGATCTCGCCCGCGACATGATCTTCGGTCAGCTCCGTCTCGTCATCGCGACGATGAACATCGAGGAGATCAACTCAGACCGTGATAAATTCCTCGAGGCCATCCAGCGCAACGTGGAGGGCGAACTCAAAAAGGTGGGCTTAAAGCTCATCAACGTCAACGTGACGGATATCTCCGATGAGTCGGGCTACATCATCGCCCTCGGCAAGGAGGCGGCGGCAAAGGCGATCAACGACGCAAAGATCTCCGTCGCCGAAGAGGACAAGAAGGGCTCCATCGGCGAGGCGAACGCCCGCATGGAACAGCGCGTCCGCGTTGCGGAGGCGGAGTCGGCGGCGATCGACGGCGAAAACAAGGCGAAGGCGGACATCGCCCGCTCGCGCGCGCTGCTGCGCGAGAAGGAGGCGGAGGCGTTGAAGCTCGCCGTCGCGGCGGAGAAGGTGCAGGCGGCAAAGGCGCTCGAGGAGAGCTACAGCGCCGAGCAGTCCGCCGAGATCGCGCGTGCCGCGCGCGAGAAGGCGACGCAGGAAGCGGACGTCATCGTCGCGGCGAACATTGAGAAACAGAAACTCGAGATCGAGGCGGAGGCGATCGCGGAGCAGACGCGCAGAAAGGCGCAGGGCGAAGCGGACGCGATCTTCGCAAAAATGGACGCGGAGGCGCGCGGCCTGCGGGAGAAGCTCTCCAAACAGGCGGAAGGTATGGACGCACTCGTCAAGAGCGCGGGCACGGCGCCCGACGCCGTGCGGCTGCTCATCGCCGACAAGCTCGAGGCGCTCATCGCCGAACAGGTCAAGGCGATCGCGGGCGTCAAGATCGACAAGATCACCGTCTGGGACGGTGCGGCGGGCAAGGACGGCAAGACCGCGACCGCAAACTTTTTGTCGGGGCTTCTGAAGTCTCTGCCGCCCCTCGAGGATCTCTACAACATGGCGGGGCTCTCCCTTCCCGACGTGATCTCTCCCCGCAAGGCGCCAGAAGATGCGCCCGCGCAGCCTTCGGAGCCGACGCCGCCCGCTCCCTCCGAACCGAATGCATGATCCTTTCGTCCCCGTCGCAGACGGGGACGTTTTTTATGATAGCTTTTTGCTATCGTTTTCCATGCAAGACAGGCATTTGACAGACGGAGAAATGTATTTTATAATACTGTCAAATGGAACTTGCAGAATATCTCGCGCTGACAGCGCGAAAATCGTATATCGAGGGCGGATCGGAGGCGCATCGCTTCATGACGCAGGCGGCGCGCGACGCCCAGCGCATCACGGCGCAGATGAACACCGGCTATCATTCGGCGGAGGAGCTGCGCGCCCTGTTCGGAGAACTGACGGGGAAAGCGATCGATGAGACGTTCGGGCTGTTTCCGCCCTTTTACACCGACTTCGGCAGGAACATCCGCGTCGGGAAGAATGTATTCATCAATTCGGGCTGCTGTTTTCAGGATCAGGGCGGCATCGAGCTCGGCGACGGGTGCCTCATCGGGCATCAGGTCGTCATCGCAACGCTCAACCACGACCCCGATCCGGAGCGCAGAGAGGGCATGACGCCCGCGCCCGTCACGCTCTCGCGCAACGTCTGGGTGGGGGCGCACGCGACCATCCTCCCCGGCGTCACGGTGGGGGAGGGCGCCATCATTGCGGCGGGCGCCGTCGTCACCAAGGACGTTCCCGCCTTCACCGTCGTGGGCGGCGTGCCCGCGCGCGTGCTCAAAGGCGTTCCGCACGGAGAAGAGAAATGAAGCGCACGTTTGCGGCATTTCTTGCCATGATGCTGTTATTGGCGTGCACCGCCTGTGCGCCCGCGGCGGACGCGCCTTCGGGAGAGGGAACGCAGCTTTCCGCCCCGGAGCCGCCCCAAACGACCCTGCCCCAAGAGGGGCAGATGGAGGAGGAGATGAGGCTCATTGTCACCATCGGCGGGCAGGCCTTTGCGGGGACGCTCGAGGACAGCGAGACGGCGCGCGCCTTCGCGGCGATGCTGCCCGCGACCCTTTCCATGCGGGAGCTGAACGGGAACGAGAAGTATCATTATCTCGATGCCGCCCTTCCCGCGCAGAGCACCCGACCGGGCACGATCTCGGCGGGCGATCTCATGCTGTTCGGAGATAACTGTGTCGTGCTCTTTTACGAGAGCTTCCCGACGTCCTATTCCTATACCCGTCTCGGGCGGGTGGAGGCGGAAGGACTTTCCGAGGCGCTCGGCGGCGGAGCCGTCACAGTCACGTTTGCAATCGAAGATTAGGAGGTAACAGATGATCTACAGGGATTTTCAGGGAGAGAAACTCTCGGCACTCGGGTTCGGCACCATGCGCCTGCCCACGCTCGGCAGCGACGACAAGATCGACGAGCGGGCGGCGGCGGAGATGTTCGACTATGCGATCTCGCACGGCGTCAACTACTTCGACACCGCATGGGGGTACCATGACGGGGAGTCGGAGAACGCGGTGGGCAGGATCCTCTCCGCCTATCCGCGCGAGAAGCTGAAACTTGCGACCAAGTTCCCGGGCTACGATCTTGCCAATATGGGCAAGGCGGAGGCGATCTTTGAGGAACAGCTCAAGAAGTGCCGCACGTCCTATTTCGACTTCTATCTCTTCCACAACGTGTGCGAGATGAACATCGACGCCTATCTCGACGATGAAAAGTACGGCACCTATACCTATCTCATGGCGCAAAAACGGGCGGGACGCATCCGTCATCTCGGGTTCTCCGCGCACGGGAGCTGCGACGTCATCGAACGCTTTTTGGAAAAGTACGGCAAGGACATGGAGTTCTGCCAGCTTCAGATCAACTACGTTGATTGGGAGTTCCAGAGCGCAAAAAAGAAGGTGGAACTTCTGCGCAAGTGGAACATTCCCGTCTGGGTGATGGAGCCGCTGCGCGGCGGAAAGCTCGCAAAGCTCTCGCCCGAGAACGAGGAAAGGCTGCGTGCGCTGCGCCCCGACGAGCACATCCCCGCGTGGGCGTTCCGCTTTCTGATGGACATTCCCGACGTCAAAATGATCCTCTCCGGGATGTCCGACTTCGCGCAGGTCAAGGACAACATTGCGACGTTCTCGGAGGAGAAGCCGCTCTCCGCAAAGGAGCGCGAGACCCTGCTTGCCATCGGGGAGGGGATGTACAAGCGTGCCGCGCTCCCCTGCACGGCGTGCCGCTACTGCACGAGCCATTGCCCCAGGCATCTCGACATTCCCGCCATCATCTCGCTCTACAACGAGCACCGCTTTACGGGCGGCGGATTCATTGCGCCCATGGCGCTCTCCGCCCTGCCCAAGGAGAAGTGGCCCTCCGCCTGCATCGGCTGCGGGAGCTGCGAGAAGGTCTGCCCGCAGCAGATCAGGATCCCCGATATGATGCGCGACTTCACGGACAGACTGCGCGAAGAATCCTGAAAAAACTTTTTTGGAGGTTGTTATGATAGAATCGGTACTTGTCAGAAATCATGTGAGGCGCGGC
>CALVWN010000053.1 GCA_944367415.1 uncultured Clostridia bacterium
CCACCGCCGCCTCGTAGAGGTTGGAGGCAGTCTTGCCGCGAAGGTTCTCCTCCGTTCCCGCATAGCGCAGATAGCGCATGAGCCCCAGCCGCGCTTCGGACGCCGTGAGCGCCTCGCGCGAGACGTACCGCTTGCGCAGTTCGGTGAGCGCGCCCTCGCGCGCGCGGCACCCGCGGTAGAGCGTTTCCGTCACATACAGCTCGAGCACGGCGTCGCCGAGAAATTCCAGCCGCTCGTTGCTCTCCTCTCCCGTGACGGAGGCGTGCGTGAAGCACGTCCTGAGCAGCGACTTGTCGCGGAAGACGTAGCCGAGCGCCTCTTCCGCCTGCGAAAGGTCAGGCATTTCCCTCCGGCGCCTCCTGCGCGCCGAGCATCTCCTCCATCATGCCGATGAGCCCGCCGCGGCAGGCGTCGAGCGCCTGATAGATCGAAGGTTTGATGCTCTTCGCCTTGGAGGAGCCGTGCGACTTGACGACCACCTTTTTGAGCCCCAGAAAGACGGAGCCGCCGAAGCGCGAGTAGTCGAGCGCGCGCGTCAGCCCCTTGATGGGCTTTCTCGCAAAGAGATAACTGATCTTGGAGCCGAGAGAGGATGTAAATTGCTTTTTGAGCATCTCGCCCACCGTCTTGCCGCAGCCCTCGATCGCCTTTAAGGCGATGTTGCCCGAGAAGCCGTCCGACACGGCGACGTCGACGTCGCCGTACATGATGTCGCGCCCCTCGATGTTGCCGACGAAATGAATTCCGGGGGTATTTTTGAGGAGCTGATGCGCCTCCTGGTGGAGGGGATCGCCCTTGTGTTCCTCGGTACCGTTGGTGAGCAGTCCCACCTTGGGATCCCTGACGCCGAACGCGGCGCGCGCATAGGCGGACGCCATGACGCCGAACTGCGCAAGGTAGGCGGGCTTGCACTCGGCATTGGCGCCGCAGTCGCACAGAAGGGTCTGCGTGCCGCGCACATTGGGGATGCCCGGGCAGAGCGCGGGGCGCATGACGCCCTTGATCCTGCCGATGAACATGATGCCGCCCGTCAGCACGGCGCCCGTCGAACCCGCCGAAACAAAGCCGCCCGCGGAGATGTCGTTCTTCAGAAGATTGAGCCCGACGACGAGCGAGCTGTCGCGCTTGGAACGCACGGCGGACGTGGGCACGTCGTCATTGGTGATGACCTGCGCGCAGGGAACGATCTCCACGCGCGCGGCGTCGAAGGTGTATTTGTCAAGCTCGCGTTTGACGAGCGCTTCATCCCCCGTCAGAATGATCTTGAAATCGCCCCTGTCGGCGAGCGCCTCGACAGCGCCCTTGACGATCTCGGCGGGCGCGTTGTCGCCCCCCATCGCGTCGACGATGATCTTCAGCATATTTCCCTCCTCGAAAGAGCCAAAAAACTTTTCGTTCATTATACCATTTTTCGGGAAAATTGACAAGAAGATCGCAAGCGTTTTACGAAAAAATGCGACGCGCAAAAAAATCCTCCCTCGAAGAGGGAGGTCATTCGCGCTCCACCGTCACGGCGGGTTCGTAGTCGCCCAGAAGGCGCACGGCACGGCTGACGCTGCTCGCGATCTCGTCGTCGCTCACGGGGCAGTCGAAGGGGATGCCCACCTCGAAGACCGCCTTTTTGGTCGCGCCGCGCACGAGCCGGAAGTCGTGCAGATCCATGTCCTCCGCCATGCCCTCGACGGCGGCGCGCAGGCGTTCCTCCAGCTCCTTCGCTTCCTCGTCGCCGAGGACGACGGGATCGAGGTGGAGCGTCATCTCGACGCCCGTCTCCGCGCGCACTTTTTTCTCCAGACCGTCGAGCACGGCGTGGGAGGAAAGCGCGGGAAGCGACGCGTCCATTTCGGCGTGCGCGGTGGCGAATGTCACTCCTTTGCCGTACTCGTATACGCGCAAATCGTGCACGCCGAGTACCCCCTCCCCCGAGAGAAGGATGGTGCGAAGTTTTTCCACAAGCGCCGCGTCGGGCGCCTGGCCGAGCAGTTTGGAACCTGCGTCCAAGAGGAGCTTGACCCCCTGCCAGCCGATGAACAGGGCGACGAGGATGCCCGCCCAGCCGTCGGCGGAGATGCTCGCGAATTGCGTGAGCAGAGCGCCCGCAAGCACCGCGAGCGTGGCGATGCAGTCGCAGGCGGAGTCGGTCGCGGCGGCGCGCAGCGGGTCGCAGTCCGTCCTCTTTGCGACGATGCGGTATCCTGCGAACATCCCCGCCTTGACGAGAACGGACGCGCCCAGCACGAGATATACCCACCAGACGGCGACGCTCTCCGTTCCCGCGATCACCTTTTCGACCGATTCGCGCGCAAGTTCGACCGCGAGCACGAGCACGAGGAAGGCGATGCACATGGACGCGACATATTCGGCGCGGCGGTGTCCGTAGGGATGTTCCTTGTCGGCGGGTTTGTTTGCGACGCGCAGCGAAATAAGGGCGACCGCGCTCGAGCCGCAGTCGCTGAGATTGTTGATCCCGTCGGCGACGACGGACAAAAGCCCGGTAAGAAGCCCCGCGGCGATCTTGCCCGCCGCAAGCAGAAAATTGCAGGCCATGCCCGCGGCGCTCATGCGCGTCTGGGCAGCATAACTCTTATCCATACATCCATTATACGCACATTTTTCCGCGCTGTCAACCGCAGCCTGGCGTATAAAAATACGGCAAACGGGCAAACATTTTTCTGCGGTGCACGCGATCCGGCCCCGTTACATACAATGATAACGGAAGCCCCTGCACCGAAGAGGAACGTATGGTCGTCAAACGCGGAGAACTCTATTATGCCGATCTCTCCCCCGTCGTGGGAAGCGAACAGGGGGGCGTGCGCCCCGTGCTCATCGTCCAGAACGACACGGGGAACAGGTATTCGCCCACCATCATTGCGGCGGCGGTGACGAGCAGGATCGGAAAAGCCCGCCTGCCCACGCACATCGAGCTGCCGCACGCCTTCGGACTTGCCAAAGATTCCGTCATCCTTCTCGAACAGATCCGCACGCTCGACAAGCGGCGGCTGCTCTCGCGCATCGGCGCCCTTCCGCCCGCCACCATGTCGCGCGTCGACCGCGCCATCCTCATCAGCCTCGGCTTTGAGGATCGCGCCAAAAAAAGTCTGTGAAAAATGCGCCCGCTCCGGCGGGCGCATCGGTCATTTTCTGTCCTTCATGGGAACGTAGGCGCGGCGCTTGGCGACGCTCTCGTAGGCGGGGCGGATGATCTTGCCCGCGTTGACGAGTTCCTCCATGCGGTGAGCGCTCCAGCCCGCCATGCGCGCGATGGCGAAGATGGGCGTGTACAGCTCGACGGGAATGTTGAGCATCCGGTAGGCGAACCCGCTGTAGAAGTCGACGTTCGCCGAGACGCCCTTGTAGATCTTGCGCTTTTTGCCGATGATCTCGGGCGCGAGCCGCTCGACGCGGCGATACAGTTCGTACTCCTCGTGCAGCCCCTTCTCGTCGGCGAGCTTTTCCACAAACTCCTTGAAGATCTTCGCGCGCGGGTCGGAAATGCTGTACACGGCGTGGCCGATGCCGTAGATCAGCCCCTTCCCGTCAAACGCCCTGCCGTCCACGAGGGCGTTTAGATAGTCTGCAAGCTGTCCGTCGTCGCGCGTGTCGATGCTCTTTTTCATGTCGTCGAACATCTGCATGACGCGGATGTTCGCGCCGCCGTGGCGGGGGCCTTTGAGCGAGGCGAGCGCCGCCGCGATGGTCGAGTAAGTATCCGTGCCCGAGGAGGTGACGACGTGCGTCGTGAACGAGGAGTTGTTGCCGCCGCCGTGTTCGGCGTGCAGCACGAGCGCCATGTCGAGCACGCGCGCCTCAAGCTCGGTATAGCTGCAGTCCTGGCGCAGCATATAGAGGATGTTCTCCGCCATGGAGAGCGAGGGCTGCGGGCGGTGGATGACGAGGGAATCGTTGTTGTTGTAGAAACTCGCCGCCGCGTAGGAATACACCGAAAAGATGGGCACTTCCGCAATGAGCTGCAGGCACTGCCGCATGACGTTCTCGGGCGAAGTATTGTTGGCGTCGGGGTCGTAGGGAAAGAGGGAGAGCACGCAGCGCATGAGCGTGTTCATCATGTCCGATGAGGGCGACTTCATGATGATGTCGCGCACGAAGTTCTTGGGCAGCGTGTAAAACTCCCCGAGCAGACTGCAGAAAGATTTGAGTTCCCGCTCGTTGGGGAGCTTGCCCGTCAGCAGAAGATAGGTCGTCTCCTCGAACCCGAACCGCTTGTCGGCGAGCACGCCGCGCACCAGCTCGTTGACGTCATAGCCGCGGTAGTAAAGTTCCCCTTCGGCGGGCACGCGCTTGCCGTCCACCTCTTTCACGGAGCGGATCTCGGAGATCTCCGTCAGCCCCGCGACGACGCCCTTTCCGTCAAGGTCGCGAAGTCCCTTTTTGACGTCGTACTGCTCGTAATACTTGGGATCGATGCGGCAGGCGTCCGCGCACTGGCGCGTGAGGTCTCCGATCTTCATCCATTCATCCTTGGTGAGAAAGCCGTCTTCCCGTTCATTGACAGCCATATTTTTGCCTCCTTTGCCGCGTGAAGCGATCCCGCGACTGTTTCCACCTTACCATATTTTTCCGATTTTGTCAAATCGCCGTCCGCCGACCCCCTGCCTTTTCACCCGCTTTTCCCCCTTTCATCGCGCGTTCCGCATAAAAAACGCCCCCACAGTTCCCTGCAGGAGCGCATATTTTCCTTCCGCATCCGAATTCAGTCGCCCGCGCGCACGTCCTCTTCGAACCGCGCGAGGTACGCCGCCACGCGGTCGAACACCCGGTCGTGCAGGTCGGCGATCTCATTCTCCTCCGCACCCTCCGTTCCCGGACAGCGCAGTTCGTACTGCCGCGCGAGCAGTTTATCTACCACCTTCCGGTACTCCGTCTCTCCCGTCGGCGCCGAGATCACATACTCCCCGAGCACCGCCATCTCCAGAAGCCGCTCCCATTCCTTCTCTTCCAGTTGCACGTTCATCCTCTGTTCTTCTCCTTGTTTTTGCATTTGATTAGGTGTGCTTTTACATTTGCTCAACTATTTTTCATGAAAGTCGAATACACTGACTATGGTTGACGTTATGCAAAGACGCATCTGTTCATGGCTCTATTATATCACAGCCGGCGGCGGCGCGTAAAGTGCGCGGACGTGACAGATTTTGTCGAAAAAGAGGAAGTTATGTCGATTTCGGTCGAATTTCGGATGCGGCTGCTCGAACTTGTCGAAGAAAGCGGCGAAAAGAAGACGGTGCTCGCCAAGGCGATGGGCGTGGATTACCGCGCCTTTTCCGCCGCCTGCAACTACGGGATCCTGCCCAAGCCCGCGGCGCTCTCCGGGATCGCCGACTACTTTCACATCTCCCTCGCCTATCTGCTGGGACAGACGGACAGCGACGCCTTCTTTCCCGCCGCCCGCCCCGCCACTTTTCACGAGCGGCTGCGCGGCCTGTGCGAGGAGAAGGGCATCACCTTTTACTGCCTTGCCAAAGACTGCCACTTTGACAAGAGCTGCATCTCCAAATGGTATTCTCTCTCCCAGCTCCCCACCTTCGAGATCCTGGAGTTGATCGCCGACCGCTTTGACGTGTCGCTCGACTATCTGCTGGGCAGATCGGACGACAGAGATTAAAGATGCGCCCCGCGGCATTTGCCGCGGGGCGCATCCGACGAAAAAAGTCTCCCGCGGGAGACTTTTTTTGATTGTATGCGGCTTACGCCATCTTTTCGAGCAGCTTGAAGTCGATGCCCTTCTCGCCGATCTTGATGATCTTGACTTTGACCACGTCGCCGACGGAGAGGACGTCCTCCACCTTCTCGATGCGGTGATCCGCCATCTTGGAGATGTGGATCATGCCGTCCTTGCCGGGCGCAAATTCGACGAACGCGCCCATCGTGGAGAGGATGCGGACGACGCGCCCGATGAACATATCGCCCACCTCGGGATCGCGCACGATGCTCTCGACGATCGCCTTTGCGCGCAGCGCCGCCTCGGAATCGCCGAAGGAGGCGATGCACACGGTGCCGTCGTCCTCGATGTCGATCTTGGTGCCCGTCTCGGCGATGATGGAGTTGATGACCTTGCCCTGCTTGCCCACGACGTCGCCGATCTTCTCGGGATCGATCTTGAAGGAGATGATGCGGGGCGCGTACTTGGAGAGTTCGGGTGCGACTTCGGGAACGCACGCGAGCATCTTGGAGAGGATGAACGTCCTGCCCTCGTTTGCCTGCTCGATCGCGGTGTGCATGATCTCTTCCGAGATGCCCTTGATCTTGATATCCATCTGAATGGCGGTGATGCCCTTCTGCGTGCCCGCCACCTTGAAGTCCATATCGCCGAGGAAGTCCTCCAGTCCCTGGATGTCCGTCATGACGCGGAACTCGCCCGCCTCCTGGTTCTTGATGAGCCCCATGGCAACGCCCGCGACGGGCGCCTTGATGGGCACGCCCGCGTCCATGAGCGCCATCGTGGAACCGCAGACGGACGCCATCGACGAGGAACCGTTGGAGGACAGGATGTCGTTGACCACGCGGATGGCGTAGGGGAACTCCTCCTCGGAGGGAAGCACGGGAATGAGCGCGCGCTCGGCGAGCGCGCCGTGCCCGATCTCGCGGCGGCCCGCACCGCGGATCGCCTTCGCCTCGCCCGTGCAGTAGCCGGGGAAGTTGTACTGATGCATATAGCGCTTGCTCGTCTCGTCGTCGAGCCCCTCGAGCTTCTGCGCGTCGGCGAGCATCCCGAGGGTGCAGGTCGCGAGCGTCTGCGTCTGACCGCGGGTGAACACGGCGCTGCCGTGCACGCGGGGCAGGACATGGCGTTCGCACCAGATGGGACGCACGTCTTTGAGCCCTCTGCCGTCGGGGCGGATACCCTTGTCGAAGATCTTGGCGCGCACCTTCTCCTTGGTGAGATAGTAGATGGAATCCTTCAGCTCGCGCGTATTGTCGGGATAGATGTCGGCGAAGTGCGCGAGGATCTCCTTCTCCGCCTCGTCCTGGCGCGCCTCGCGCTCCTGACGGTCGAAGGTGTCGAGCGCCCAATCGATCTTTTCGGACGCATAGGCGCGCACGGCGGCGTCAAGCTCCTCGGGAATGTGATACAGCTCGATCTGCTGCTTGGGCTTGCCCGCAGCGGGGACGATGACGTCCTCGATGAACTGACAGATCTTGGAGATCTCCTTCTGACCGAACATGATGGCGCCCACCATCTCGTCGTTGGAGACTTCCTCCGCGCCCGCCTCGATCATGAGGATGGCGTCCTTCATGCCGGCGAGGTTGAGGTGGATGGTGCTCCTGGCGCGCTGCTCGGCGTCGGGGTTGATGACGTACTCGCCGTCCACAAGCCCGACGACCACCGAACCCGTGGGGCCGCCCCAGGGAATATCGGAAATGGAGAGTGCGACGGAGGAGCCGATCATGGCGAGAGGCTCGGGCGCGACGTCAGGCTCCACGGAGAGCGCCGTCGCGACGACGACCACGTCGTTGAAGAGTCCCTTCGGGAAGAGGGGACGGAGAGGTCTGTCGATGAGACGGGCGGTGAGGATCGCCTTGTCGGACGCCCTGCCCTCCCTTCTCTTGAAGCTGCCGGGGATCTTGCCGACGGCGTACATCTTCTCTTCGTAGTCCACCTGCAGGGGGAAGAAGTCGATGCCCTCTCTGGGCGTCTTGGACATACACACCGTGACCATGACGGCGGTCTCGCCGCAGCGCACGACGCACGACCCGTTCGCCTGCTCGGTGTACTTGCCCGTCTCGATGACGACCTCGCGGCCGCCCACGTTCATCTTGAATTCCTGGTAATTCATTGTTTTCTATCTCCTTATCTTTAACGCCTTTCGTTCTTTGTCCCTGCGCCCCGACGGCGCAGAAACGGGTGCGGAGCGCGCCGCAGCCGTGCGCGATCCCCAAAAAAAGAGCGGCAAAAAGCCGCTCCTTTTCAAAGCCTCACTTTCTGAGCTCGAGCGCCGCAATGACCGCTCTGTACCGCTCGATGTCCTTCGCCTTGAGGTAGTCAAGAAGTCCTCTGCGGCGGCCGACCATTTTCAGAAGTCCGCGACGGGAGTGATTGTCGTGCTTGTGCTCCTTCAGATGCTCGTTGAGGTGGTTGATGCGCTCGGTGAGAAGCGCGATCTGCACTTCGGGCGAACCCGTATCCCCCTCGTGAGCTGCGAACTTTGCGATGATCTCCTGCTTTTCCATTTGCGTTTATCCTCCTATGGAATATTTTGCCGCGCAAGCCAAGAGCAAGGTGGAGAGCCATGCTCCTCGCGTGCGTCGAAAATAATCATACCATTTTTTTGTTCGCTTGTCAAAGGAAATCATGCGGCTTTCTGAAATTCGGAGCACGAATTTTTCCGCGCCGTCAGCGCAAAATGACGGAACAGGAGACGGCACAGATCTCCTCGCCGTCTTTGAGGACGATGACGTCGCCGTGCACAAAGTTGCGCACAAGCCCGCCGGTGCGGATCTTGAAGGCGTGCGCCGCGTCGCTCGCGGCAAGCACGGTGTACGTTCCGGGGAGCAGTTCCCCGCCCTTTTGCGCGCGGTACGTCTTGCCCGCCGCGAGGATGAAATCCCCTTCCGCGTGCGAGACGACCTCCCTGCCGCCGCGCTGCGTGACGGGGTCGCGCGAGTAGCGCTGCCCGTCCCTGACGACGACCTCCTGCGCGCGCACTTCCCCCGCCCGTTCGCGCTTTATGAGCGAACGGTACTTGCAAAACACGACCACGCCGGCGATGACCGCCGCCGCAAGCAGAATGGCGAGCACAAGAATGACGATCTGTTCGGGTGTCATATGGTTCCCCCTTTTTTTCTTATTATACGCGAACTTCCGCCCGCTGTCAAGATGCGCGAGGAAACTTTCCCCGTTGACAAACGCCGAAAAAACGGATATAATGGAGAAAACCAAGTGCGGAGGTCGTCATGCAACCCATTCGCAAAGCGCTCAGACGCAGTCTCGTCGTCTGTCTCATCATCACCCTCTGTCTGCCCCTCGGCGGCGTGTTGCTCGGCGTCGGGCTGGGGATGAAAGCCCCGGCGATGTGGGGCATCGGCATCGCCCTGCTCGTCGTGGGATTTTACGGCACCCCCATCGCCTGGTCATCCGGCTATGCACCCAAAAAGTCGCTCGAGCGCGTCGTTGCCGCCGTCATGGAGGAACATCTCTCCACCGTCCGCGAGATCGCCGCGCAGCTCGACATCTCGGAGGACAAAGTGCGCAAGCACCTCACAATGTGCTTCCGGAAACAGTACCTGCCCGGCATCAAGCGGGAGGGCGACATCCTCATCCGCAACGACAACGCCCCCATCGGGCATGAGGAGGAATACGCCGAGTGCACCGCCTGCGGCGCGCGATTTCTGGCGGGCAAGGACAGCAAGGTCTGCCCCTACTGCGGCACTCCCGTCCGGAAAAAATAATATCCGCACAAAAAAGAGGAAAGCTTCCCGAAGGCTTTCCTCTTTTTCCGATCGCCCCGCGGGGGGCGTTTTTTATGCAAAGAGCGCGGCGCGCTCCGAAATGAGCTTGTCCGCCTTGGCGAGATAGGTGGGGATATCCTTGGGGCTGCCGTGGCGCTCGATGCGCCTGCCGCCCTCGAACAGCTTTTTGGAGACGGCGTTGGCGCCGACGGCGAGGTTGTCGCACGTCTCCTCCATGACGTCCACGTTGTACACGCACGCCGTGCCCGGCTTCGCCCAGCCCACGTTCTCGTGCGCGCCCGCCATATATTTCTGGCGGTAGAGATAGTACGGCTCATACCCCGCCGCCGTGAGCGCGCGGCGGGAATAGGCGATCATCTCGGACAGCCGACCCTCCCCGAGGCGCTGCGTCTCCTCTTTGAGACGGGCGCCCTTTTTCAGGCACAGCGTATGCACGGTAATGTTGTCGGGAGAGAGCGCGATCGCCTCGTCCACGCTCGCGCAGAATTCCCCGAACGTCTCCCCCGTCAGCCCCGCGATGAGGTCGCAGTTGACGGAAAAATTGTAGGGTGCGGCGAGCGCGAAGGCGTCGCGCACCGCCTGTGCGGTGTGTTTTCTGCCGATGCGGGCGAGCGTCGCGTCCGAAAAGCTCTGCGCATTGATGCAGATGCGCGTGACGCCGTAGTCGCGGCAGATCTCGAGTTTTTCGCGCGTGAAGGTGTCCGGTCGCCCCGCCTCGACGGTGTATTCGCAGCCGTTCTGCCGCAGGGGCGCGATGGCGCGCAGCACCTCCTCCAATTCGTCCGCCTCGAGCGCAAAGGGCGTGCCGCCGCCCACATAGACGGAGCGCAGCGTGCGGATGAGCGGCTGCGCCGCCGCAAGCTCGCGCCCGAGCGCCGCGAGGTAGTCGGGAAGATACTTGCGCGTCGCCGCAATGGGCGCCGTGATGAAGGAGCAGTATTCGCACTTGGTCGGGCAGAAGGGCAGCGAGACGAACAGATCGCAGTTGCCCTCCCTTCGCTCGTAGATCCCCCGCTGCCCCGCGATGACGCGGCGCACGAGTTCCGTATTGTCGGGCGCGACCATCATGCGGGAGAAGAGCGGCGCGAAATCCCTGCCCGCCTCCAGCTCCTGATAGGCGAGGCGGGTGGGACGGATGCCCGTCAGCGCGCCCCACGGAAGGGCGATGCCCGTCTCCTCAGAGAGCGCATGGTAGAGCGCGAGCTTTGCATACCGCTTGCACAGACTCTTGTATTGCAGCTCGTCCGAAAAAGCCGCCTCGTCCGAAAAGGTGCGCACTTCCCCATTGACGTCCACGCGATTCTCAAACGCGCCGTCCGCGTAAGCGGTACTCTGCGCGATGGAGAAGTCCTCCGCGCCCTCAAACAGACGCACTACGTCCATAAGCTCCGGCTGTAAAAATTCAGGTTCGCAAGTCAGCATCGCACCCACCCGTTGTTGCGGCGCTCATATTCGAGCGTCGTATCCTCGCCGTGCCCGGGGCGGACGGTGTAGTCGCCCGGGAGGGCGTACAGTTTTTTCACGCTCGCCGTGAGCTGCGCCCCGCTGCCCGTGGGCAGATCGCTCCTGCCGATATCGCCCGCGAACAGCGTATCGCCCGTGAACAGTTCGCGTCCGATGCAAAAACACGCGCCGCCCGCAGTGTGCCCGGGCGTCGCGATGACGCGGACGGTCATGCCGCACAGGGAAAGTTCCTCGCCGTCGCGGAAGGTGAAGTCGACGCGAAAGGGCGCGACGTGCGCGCCGAACAGCGCCGCGGCATTGCCCGGCCCCGCGAGCACGGGAGCTTCCTCCTTAAGACACCCCACCTGCGCGCCCGCCGCCTGCAATGCGGCGCAGCCGCCCGTGTGGTCAAAGTGCCCGTGCGTCAGAAGAACGTGCGTGACGCGCAGGCCGCGCGCCGCCGCCTCGTCGAGGATGCGCGGCTGCGCGGGGTCGACGGCGACGGCGTGCACGCCGTCCTGCGTCACGAGATAACTGTTTGCGGCAAACCCCTTGGGGTAGATCTTATATACCTGCATTTCAATTCGCCATACGATGCACGTCGAGGATCTTGGCGTGCGAACGGATCTTGCCGATGAGCACTTCGACGTCCTGGCGGCTCAGAAGACTGACCGTGACGTCGACGATCGCCGAGCCGTTCTTGTCATATCTGCCGTTGATGGAGGTGATCTCCAGCCGCATCTCGGCGACGGAGCCGGAGATCGCGGCGAGCGCCGCGCCCTGATCCTCCGCCATGACGACGATCGCCGCCTTGAAGCGCGCCTCCCCCTCCTTGACCAGCCACTGCGCGTCCTGCAGGCGGGCGGGATCGACGTTCTTCATGTTGGGGCAGTCCTTGCGGTGGATGACGATGCCCCTGCCGCGCGTGACAAACCCCACGATGTCGTCCCCGGGAACGGGGGAACAGCAGCCCGCAAAGGAGACGAGCATCCCCGTCATGCCGTTGATGGTGACCGAGCCTTTGGCGTTCTTTGCCTTGAACGGCTGCGGGAGAATGGGCGCGGGCGCCTCCTTGCGGAAGTAGTCGAGCAGTTTGAAGATGACCTGATTGACGGTCACGGCGCCGTAGCCGATCGCCGAATACATCTCGTCCGGCGTATCGAAGGAGAGCTTCTCGGACACCTTCTTGAAGCTCTCGGGCGTGACAAGCTCGGAGAGCGACATCCCCTTGCGCTTTGCCGCCTCCTCGAGCATACTCTTGCCGAGGCGGATGTTCTCCTCCTTCATCTCCTTTTTGTAGAAGGATTTGATCTTGGCGCGCGCCGAGGAGGACTTGATAAATTTCAGCCAGTCGCGCGAAGGGCCCTTGCTGTTGGGGGAAGTTATGATCTCCACCACGTCGCCCGTCTCGAGCTTGGTATTGAGCGGCACGATCTTGCCGTTGACCTTGGCGCCCGTGCATTTGTTGCCCACTTCGGAGTGGATGGCATAGGCGAAGTCGACGGGCGTCGCCCCCGCCGGCAGGGAGATGACCTTGCTCTGCGGCGTAAAGACCAGAAGTTCGGTGGAATACAGCTCCCCCTTGACGGTCTCCATGAACTCTTTCGAGTCCTTCAGGCCGCCCTGCAGCTCCATGACCTCGCGGATCCAGGCGATGCGCGCATCCAGCGAGGTCTCCTCGTCGCGGTTCTCCTTGTACTTCCAGTGCGCCGCGATACCGTACTCCGCCGTGCGGTGCATCTCCTCCGTGCGGATCTGGATCTCGAAGGGCTGTCCGAAGTTGGTGACGACGGTGGTGTGCAGCGACTGATAGAGGTTGGGCTTGGGGGTGGCGATGTAGTCCTTGATGCGCCCCGGCACCGGCTTCCACTTCTTGTGGATCTTGCCGAACACCTCGTAGCACTCGTCCACCGTCCCCACGATGACGCGCACGGCGGTGAGATCGTAGATCTGATCGAGGGACTTGTGCTTGTCCTTCATCTTTTTATAGATGGAATAGAAGTGCTTGGGCCGCCCGAACACCTCGCCGTGGATATGGCTCTCCTCCAGGATGCCGTTGATCTCCTCGACGACGAAGTCGACGAAGCGGTTGCGCTCCTCGAGTTTCTGGTGGATATTTTCGACGAGATACTCGAACGCGGCGGGATCGAGGTATTTGAGGCACAGATCTTCGAGTTCGCACTTGACCTGCGAAATACCCAGTCTGCCCGCGATGGGCGCGTAGATGTCGAGCGTCTCGCGCGCCATCTTCTGCTGCCGCTCCTTGGAGAGGAAGTTGAGCGAGCGCATATTGTGCAGGCGGTCGGCGAGCTTGATGATGATGACGCGGATATCCTTCGCCAGCGCAATGAAGATCTTGCGGAAGTTCTCCGCCTCCTCCTCTTCCTGCGACTTGAAGACGATCTTGTCGAGTTTGGTGACGCCCGAGACGAGCGTCAGAACGGCTTCGCCGAACTCCCGCCGCACGTCCTCCTCGGTGACGGGGGTATCTTCGATGACGTCATGCAGAAGCGCCGCCGCGATGGTCTCGGCGTCCAGGCCGAGATCGATGAGGATCTCCGCCACGGCGCAGGGATGGATGAAATACGGCTCCCCCGAGGCGCGCTTCTGGTTGCGGTGCGCGTCGCGCGCGAAGTCATAGGCGTGCAGGAGCATATCCCGCTCGTCACCCGTATAGAATTCATAGATCTTCATGAGAATGGATTCCATACTCATTCCTCCTTGAGCGCCGACACCGCGCGATAGAGCGCGGACGCGGTCAGCTCCGTCTTTTTTCCGCGGGCGAGCTGCAGCCGCCCGTCCTTGAGCGATGCCAGCCCCAGCTCGTCGAACACGGCGAGGGCAAAGATAAATTCTTCCTCGGAAAAGCCAAGCCCGTCGCAGGATTTTGCCGCCTCGGCATAGCTTTCGCCCGTGACGCGTCCGCCCTGCGTGCGCATCGCGTGGTAGACGGCGAGCAGATCCTCGCGGACGGTGGAGAGCGCCGTAAGGCGTCCCCGCGCACTGCAGGAGGCGTTCACACGCACCGACGCGCCGCCCGTTTTCAGCGCGTTCGCGGGGGGCGTGTCGAGAAACACGAGATCGCGGTATCCCGACAGATCACACCCCGGATCGGGCGCGACGAGCACGACGTTCTCACAGTCCCCCGAGGAGAGCCGGAACACGTCGACGGGCAGCCCCGCAACGGAGGGAAACGCGGAGAGCGTCGCGACGTCATAGCAGACGGCACAGGTGCCGTAGGCGCACGCCTCCCGCCGTTCCTGCAAAAAGGCGTTCAGCTCCTCCGTCGTCGCGTCCGGGGAGACGGGCGTTCCGCGCAGCGCGAGCAGCGTGTTCTCGAAGATCTCGGGCACGCCGCCCCGTCTGCCTGCGGGCAGCACCGCGCGCACGAACCCCTTCAGGTATTCCCTGCCGCGGAAGGTGGAGAGATTGTATTCGTAGACGAGCGTCTTTTTGAGATCGCTGCGCAGGAATTTGAGATCCTTTGCGCCGCCGAAGTACATGAGATCGAGGCCGCCCGCGTGCATCGAAAGGTGGGGCGAGAGCGGCTTGACGGGGTTTGCCTCCAGCCCGCCCGCCTCCATCGTAAAGAGAGGGCGGCGGTTGCCGATGCCGAACGGCTCGAGCAGATCCAGCTCATGCGCGACGCGCATATGATCCTCCCCCTCCCCCACGACGTACAGCTTTGCGGCGAGGTCGTCGCGCGAATAATGGGAGGCGATATATTCGCCGAGGGCGCGCTTTAAGTCGTCGAACTTGTCGGCGCGCACATTGACGCCCGCCGCCTGCGCGTGGCCGCCGAATTCCTCGATGTACTCCGAGCACGCCTTTAGCGCCTCGAAGATGTTAACGCCCTCCACGCTGCGGGCGCTGCCGCGCAGCATCTCGCCGCGCCGCACGAAGAGGAGCGCGGGGCGGGAGAATTCCTCGGCGATGCGCGCCGCGACGATGCCCACGAAGCCAGCGTTCCAGTGCTCGGCGGCGAGCATGACGACGGGTTCGAAGGCGCCCTCGCTGCGGATGCAGGCGACCGCCTGTGCGTACAGTTCATCGCACGCGTGCTGGCGCTCGGTGTTGTAGAGGTTGAGTTTTTCGGCGAGCGCGTCGATCGCCTCGCGGCTGTCCGTCGTGAACAGGTCGAGCGCGGCGTGCGCGTCCCCCATCCTGCCGGCAGCGTTGATGCGGGGGGCGATGGTGAAGGCGAGCGTCTGCGCCGTCACCTCCCCGCTCTTGCCGAGCAGCGCCGAGAAGGCGGGGCGCGGGTGCTTTTCGATGCGCCGCAGTCCCTCGGCGACGATGTCGCGGTTTTCTCCCAGAAGCGGCACGCTGTCTGCGACCGTGGAGAGCGCGGCGAAGTCGATCAGCTCCTCCGCCCGCTCGCCCAGAAGCGCCGTCGCGAGCTTGAAGGCGACGCCCGCGCCGCAGAGGTTGTCATAGGGATAGTCGTCCGAAAACTTGGGGTTGACGGTGATGCAGTCGGGGAGCGTGTCGGGCAGCTCGTGGTGGTCAGTGACGATGACGTAGGCGCCCTGCTCCTGCGCGTAGGCGACCTCTTCGGCATTGGAGATGCCGCAGTCCACCGTGACGATGAGGTCGGGCATAAATTCGTCAAAGATCTTGTCGAGCGCCGCAATGCTCATGCCGTAGCCTTCGCTGCGCTCGGGAACATAGAGGTAGGGTTCGATCCCGAACATCTTCAGGGCGCGCGAGAGCACGGCGAGCGCGCCGATGCCGTCCGCGTCATAGTCGCCGAAGAGGGCGACCCGCCATTCCTCCGCCTTTGCCTGCCGCAGAAGCTCCGCCGCCTCCTTCATGCCCTTCATGAGGAAGGGCGAGAGGAAGTGCTGTCTGCTCGGATGCAGGAAGGCGCGCATCTGCTCCGCCGTGACCATGCCGCGCGCATAGAGGATGCCCGCCGTCGTTTGCGTGATGCCGAGCGCGGCGGCGCAGCTCTCCACCTCCGCCTGCTGGGCGGGGGTCAATTCAAATTCATGCACGAGTTTCTTCATGGCCGTTCCGAAAATAGAGTGTGTTTTTTCTATTATACCACAAAGAACGGCTTTGTGCAAAAAAATTTCGCGTTCTTTTCGAACGCGTGAAAAAATAAAGACGGCGGGAAATATTCCCGCCGTCCTGCGTTGTAAAGTTTGTTACGCCTGCGCGTCGTTTTTGGCAGCCTTTTTCTTGCCCTCGTAGCGCGTACGCTTGCGCTTGATCGCATCGAAGTGCGCCTTGATCCTGACATGGAGCGCGGGAGCGAGCAGCATCGAGGAGTACAGGCCCGCGGCAACGGGGATGAGCGCCCCTGCGAACACCGCCGCAGCGCCCGTCATCATGGTGCAGAGCGCGCCGACCGCAATGATGGCAAGCAGCACGCCGACGGAGATCCAAACCGTCTTGTCCGTCGCCTTGCAGACGTTCGCGACGCTCTCCTCCGCGGAGAGGACGCCAGCCGAAGGCTCCTTGGCGTCGTCGCGCAGCTTCATGCTGCGGATGAGCCAGAGCACCACGGAGACGGCGGCCGCGATCGCCGCATACAGCATGGGTGCGAACGCATAGACGGGGATGCGCGCGATGGCAAACACGGAGAGGGTCAGGAATGCGTCATTGACGCAGGCGACCAATCCCGTGAGCGCGCAGCCAAGCCCGAAGCGGATGGCGACATAGATGAGCGCGACGATGGCGGCGACCGCCACGGCGACCGCGCCCCGCCACATTGCCTCGTTCATGGGCTGCAGCGTATAGGTGTCAAAGGAGACATATGTCTCGGCGGGCAGAAGGAACGCTTCGTCCCCTTCGATCGCCGCCTCCACCGCCGCTTTCGCCGAAGCGAGCGCCTCGTCGGAGACGTCTGCGGAGAAGGTGTAACGCAGCACGAAGTTGTTGCCCGTCGGGGAGAACGTGCTCTGATTGAGGGAGACGGGATCGCTCTGACCGCTCAGCGTCGCGACGCTGTCAAAGTCGATGCCCGCGTCCGCGAACGCGTCCTCGCAGAATGTTTCGAGGGAGGCCTTGCTCTCCTCGTTGAGGTCGACGACCACATTGTAGTGTACGTCAAAGACTTTGCTCTCGGGGCGGTCGAGCGAATTGTTGAACCCGAGCAGCGCCATCAGAACAATTCCCGCAATGATGATGACGGCGGAGATCGCCGCCCAGACGGGGAGCAGATTCAAACGCTTGTTACTCATCTTCTACTTCCTCCCGCTTGAAGTTGCAGAACGCGCCCTGCTTCTTGCTCGTACCCATCATGACTGCCCAGCCGAACCGGTTGACGAGCAGCGACGCGATGCCCGAGAAGGCAGCGCCCAGCCCGAGCACGAACGCCGCGGTCTGCAGGCTCGTCAGCGCGATCGCATACACCAGAAATCCGATGATCGCAACGACGATGTGCAGATCGAAGAGTTTCCAGAAGCACTTCTTATAGCCGAGTTTGACGGAGTTCGTCATCGTCTTGCCGAGGGCGAATTCCCTGCGCGCGCACTCGAACGTGACGGCGTTGCTCACGCAAAGGAGCACGGACGTCAGAAGGAATGCGAGGAAGGTCTCCACGCTCAGATAGAGGAAGGAGATCGACCAGCCGCACAGGATCATCGCAAAGAGGAACACAAGGTAAGTATAGAGATGGACGAACCCGAGGCGGTGATAGCGGATGAAGAAGAACGCCATCATGGCGACGAAGAACACGGCGAATGCGATATAGAGCATGACGACGGTGTTCTCGCCGTAGAGCGCCGTGTGGAAGTAGGCGTCGGCGGGCGTGAGGGCGAGATCCTCCTCGGTGCCGTCGAGCGCCGTGGAGAAGAGCACGGCGACGGTGTTCGCCGTCTCCGCCGTATAGCTGCCGCTGATGTAGAGCGTGTTCTCGTTATACGTCTCGCTGACGGAGAGCTGCAGAACGTTGGTGTCGCCCACGTTGAAGAAGAGGGTGACCGCCGTCTCCGCCGCGCTCGCCGTCGCAGCCGCGAGCGCATCCTTTCCCGCATCGGTGAACACGATCTCGATATAGGAGGTCTCCCCCGCCGTACGCGACGTCACGCGCGAGACGTAGTCGCGGATGGTCTGGTTGGGCCGGATCGTGAACAGCGACGTGGCGGACGCCTCGTCGGAGCCGCTCGTGATGTTGAATTCGCCCGTGTAGGCGAATGCGCTGATCGCGGAATACTCGCTGTCCATCATCGCGGGCAGGAAGACGCCGATGGCGTAATCCCCCACCGATTCGACGCGCGCGCCGTCCACCCGGAGGGCGGCATAGCGCTGCGTGACCGTCTCGAGTGCCTCGCCGAACGCTTCGCGGAAGCTGTCCTGCATGGTGCCGTCGTCGTTGCAGGCGACGCCCTTCTCGAGATAGACGGAGCCGTTCTCGTCGGGATAGCGAACGTAGTTCTGCGCATACTCCTGCGCGTCCTCTTCGCTCATCCCGTCGATGTTGTCGTCATATTCCTTGGCGGAAATGACGCCCTCGGGGTAGTACACGGCGGAATAGCCGCCGCCGAGATAGGTGCCCGCTTCGGCATTGGCGCCGTACGCAAGCCCTAAGTCGGCGTCCTTCTCCATCATGCGCATGATGGAGCTGAACGTATACATATTGTCCGTTCCGTACGAAAACGAAACGGTACAGATAAAGCACAAAACGGCGACCACAAGCGTGTAGATGACCAGCAGAGCCACCGATTTCTTCTTACCCATTGCCTCCTCCTGTATTAAGAACGGGGAATGCCCAAAATGCTCTTTCGGAAAATTCTCGCTCCTCTCATTATATAGAAAAAGGGCGCTTCCGTCAAGCCGAAACGCGCCGCTTTTCGTATTTTTTGCCTAATTTTCGCGCGACTTGCGCGCCGCAAGGACGTGCATCGCACATTCGATGCGCTTTTTCATCATCGCGCACGTCATTTCATAGGGCTTGTTGATGTCGCCGTTGTAGTGATAGTTGTTCGCGCTGCATCCGCCCGAGCAGATGAACTTGGCAAAGCAGTCGCCGCACTTCTCGCGCGTAAAGAGGCTGGAGGACGCGAACAGCTCGCGGATGTCGGGCGCCGTGATGCCCTCCTCCACGCTGCCCATGCGCCACTTTTTATCCCCCGCGAACTGGTGGCAGGGATAGAGGTCGCCGTTGGGCACGACGGAGAGATACTCGTTCCCCGCGCCGCACGCCGAGACGCGCTTTGCAAGGCAGGGGCCGCCCTCGAGGTCGATGTGGAAGTGGAAGAAGGAGAACCCCTTCCCCTCCGCCTCGCGGCGGATATACTCGTCGCAGAGCTTTTCGTACTCCGCCTCGATGACGGGCAGATGCTCCTCTTTGATCTGCAGCTCGGGAATGTCGGTGACGACGGGCTCGACGGACAGCGAGTCAAAGCCCTGGTCGGCGAGGAAGAGCACATCCTTGGAAAAATCGAGATTTTTCGCCGTGAACGTGCCGCGCACATAGTAGTGCTTGTCCCCGCGGATCTTCACAAACTTTTTGATCTTGTCGATGACCGCGTCGAAGCTCCCCTTTCCGGAGATCGTCTTGCGGACGGCGTCGTGCACTTCCTTTCTCCCGTCGAGGGACAGGACGACGTTCTCCATCTCGGCATTGAGAAATTCGATGGCATCGTCGTCGAGGAGCAGCCCGTTGGTGGTCGTCGTGAATAAAAACTTCTTGCCGCGCTTTGCCGCCTCCGCCTTGGCGTAGGCGACCGTCTCCTTGATGACGCCGAGGTTCATGAGCGGCTCGCCGCCGAAGAAATCGACTTCGAGCACCTTGCGGCTGCCGCTGCCCGCAATGAGGAAGTCGATCGCCTTTTTGGCGGTCTCGAGGCTCATCATCTCGCGCGCGGCATGGTAAGCGCCCTCGTCCGCAAAGCAGTATTTGCAGCGAAGGTTGCAGTCGTGGCAGATATGGATGCAGAGCGCCTTCAGCTCGTGCGATTTGACGGGCGCGACGGTCGGCTCCGCGGCATACAAAAGCCCCGCCTCCTTCAGCCCCTCGATGTCCGAAAGCGTCTCTTTGAGCTCTTCATCGGTGAACTCGACGCTCTCGCCCGCAAGGTGGCGCGCCGTCTTTTCATCGCACTCGTGCAGCGCGCCGCTGCCCGTGTCGTAGACGTAGTGATGTCCGTGATAGTGAAAAACGTGAACCATGATTCTCTTCAAAAAGTGCAAAACAAGGAGCAGCGCATCGCGCCGCTCCCCGCTTTCTGCCGATGTTATCTTCTTTCGATCTTCTCTTCTCTCGTCACGCGCTCGCAGGACTGGTTGCCGACCGTGCAGCTCGTCTTGCAGGCAGACTGGCAGGTGCTTCTGCACTCGCCGCAGCCCGTCACTTTCTTTGCCTGAGGTTTTGCAATCGTACGGATCATATCATTTCTCCTGTCATCTTTTTTTCTATTATACAACGCGGCGGGAAATTTTGCAAGTGATTTTGTATCTTCCCGCAAATCTTTTCGACGGGTCATTCTCTGCGCAGCCGGACGCCGACAAGCGCTCCCGCGCCGCCCAGCGCCCCGCAGACGAGCAGCTCGACCAGAAAGAGCGCGTTGAGACGGAATCCCCCGCCGATGGCGGCAAAGAGCAGCATGGCGAGGATCGCCGCAAGCACGCCCGCCGCCGCGCCCTTGAAAAAGGCGCGCCCGCTGTGGACGAAGATCATGGGAAAGAGAAAGGCGCCCGCGCACTTGATGACCCAGTTGACGGCGAGCACCGCCCCGTCGGCGGGCGCATAGGCGCGCACGAACACGGCGGCGAGCGCCGTCGCCGCGAGGTAGAAGATCACGCACAGCACCGCCGCGCGCACGCTCTCCCATGCCGCTTTTTTCCATTCCCCCATAAAAACACCCCCGCACACCGTGATGATCTACGATATGCGGGGGTTCGTCCGTTTATGAATTTTTCTTGTCGTCGGCGCTCTCTTCGGGCGTCTCGGGCGCTTCGGCGGGCTGTTCCGACTTGTCCTCGGCGGCCTTCTCCTCGGCAAGCGCCTCTTTGGAGGGGCCGAAATCGCCGCGCTTTGCCGCCTCTTTCGCCTCTTTCTCCGCCTTGCGCTTTGCCTCCGCTTCCTCGCGGGCGAGCTGCGTGGGGCCTTTCGCGTCCGTCTGGGCAATGAATTCCTTATCCATCTTCACATAGGACTTGCCCGTTTTCTCGGTTCCCGTCTCGATGATGACGGTGTTGTCGTCGCACACTTCGGCGACGATGCCGCAGATGCCGCCGACGGTCTTGACCTTGTTGCCGGGGCGGATCGCCTCGAGCTGTTCGACGTACTCCTGCTGGCGCGCCTTATTCTTTCTCCCCGAGAAGAACATAAACGCAATAAAGACGACCAGAATGACGCCGACAAAGATATAGAGCACCCAATTGTTGTTCGGTGCATCTTCCAGTAATGCAGACCACATTGTTCGATTCCTCCTTTTGGAACGGTTCAGACGCTATTATGATACCTTTTTTTACGTCGTTTGGCAAGCGTTTTCAGGGGATTTTTTCCATTTCACGCAGTTTTCAAACCTGCGCCGCCTCCCCCTGTCTGCGGTAAAAATCGGCGACGAACTCCTTCACGTATCCGCCCAGGATGCTCTCGCGCAGCCCGTGCATGAGCTTGTGCAGATAGGCGATGTTGTGCAGCGACAGGAGTATGGCGCCCGTCATCTCGCCCACGTTGACGAGGTGGCGCAGGTAGGCTTTCGTGTAATGTCTGCAGCAGTAGCAGTCGCAGTCGGGGTCGAGGGGGGTGAAGTCCTCCTTGTACTTTCCGTTGCGCACGACCACTTTCCCCCGCGACGTCAGCGCCGTTCCGTTGCGCGCGACGCGGGTGGCGAGCACGCAGTCGAACATATCCACGCCGCGCAGCGTTCCCTCGACGAGGCAGTCGGGCGAACCCACCCCCATGAGATAGCGGGGCACGTCGGTCGGCAGCACTTCCCGAAGATCGTCGAGCAGCTCGTACATCAGGGGCTTCGGCTCCCCCACCGACAGTCCGCCGATGGCGATGCCGTGCCGGACGAAGGGCAGGCAGCGCGCCGCGCTCTCGCGGCGCAGGTCTTTGTAGAAGTTGCCCTGCACTATGGGAAAGAGCGCCTGGCGGGGGTCGTCATGCGCACAATAGCAGCGTTCCAGCCATTTTGCGGTGCGCTCCATCGCGAGGCGCGCCTCCTCGTGCGTGTAGCCGTATTCCGAACACTGATCGAATGCCATGATGATATCCGAGCCGAGGTTGTGCTGGATGCGCATGGCGAGCTCGGGCGTGAAGGTGTGACGGCTGCCGTCGACGTGGGAGGAAAAGGTCACGCCGTCGTCGTTGATCTTGTTGAGCGAGGCGAGCGAAAAGACCTGGAAACCGCCGCTGTCCGTGAGGATGGGACGATCCCAGTTCATGAACTTGTGCAGGCCGCCCGCGCGGGCGATCAGCTCGTCGCCGGGACGCATATAGAGGTGGTAGGTATTGGAGAGCAGGATCTGCGTTCCGATCTCCTTGAGATCTTTGGGGAGCATCCCCTTGACGGTCGCCTGCGTGCCGACGGGCACATAGAGGGGCGTCGCGATAACGCCGGGCGGGGTGTGAAAAATGCCCGCCCGCGCCCCCGTCTCGGGGTCGGTCTTGATGAGTTCAAAGGAAAAATATTCGTTGTTCATAAAAATATTCCGAAAAAGAGTTCACACGTTTTTCCGCGAACTGACGCGGAAAAACGTCGTGAGGGAGAGGAAAACCCACGGGCGCGCTGCGCTTGACCGTCGGTCTTCCTCGGCGGCGCTGTATTCGCAACATTCATAGCCCGCGCCGCCTCACCTTTCCCCGTAAGCGCAGGTATGCGCAAATGTGGGGCGCGGGCGCAAGGGAACCTTGCTTGCGCGAGTATTCTATAACACTCGCAAAAAGATTTGCTTGCAAAGATTTTTGCGAAAGAAGAGCGGCAGGCAGAAAAGGTGAGAAATTCGGCTTGCCGGATTTCTCAAAAACTTTGCCTCGCCGCGACGAGGCGGAAGGAGTTGCTATAAAATGAGATACCGCAGCACTTCGCAAACGCTTTTGCCTGCGACGAAGCGCAGGTCACAAAATGAGCATGGCGTCGCCGAAGGAGAAAAAGCGGTACCGCTCCTGCACCGCCGTCTCGTAGACGCGGAGCATCTCCTCCCGCGAGCAGAGCGCGGAGACGAGCATGAGAAGGGTGCTCTCGGGCAGGTGGAAATTGGTGATGAGCGCGTCGACGCACTTGAAGCGATAGGGCGGGTAGATGAAGATCTCCGTGTTCCCCTTGCAGGGGTGCAGAAAGCCCCCTTCGTCCGCGACCGTCTCGAGGGTGCGCACCGACGTCGTGCCGACACAGATGACGCGCCGCCCCTCCCGTCTCGCGCGGTTGACGATGTCCGCCGCCTCCTCGCTCACCTCGTAATACTCGGAGTGCATCTTGTGGTCGAGCACGTTCTCCTCCTTGACGGGGCGGAAGGTTCCAAGCCCGACGTGGAGGAGCACTTCGGCGATCTCCACCCCCATCGCGCGGATGCGCTCCAAAAGTTCGGGCGTGAAGTGCAGCCCCGCCGTGGGCGCCGCCGCCGAACCGTTCTCCTTGGAATACACCGTCTGATAGCGCTCGGGATCCTTGAGTTTTTCGTGGATATAGGGCGGGAGCGGCATCGTCCCGACGCGGGAGAGAATGTCCTCAAAGGCGCCATCGTACGCAAAACGAACGATACGTTCCCCCGATTGTGTGACTGACTGCACCGTGAGCGAGAGCTCGTCGTTGACGATGAGGCGCGCGCCGGGGCGGCACTTTTTGCCGGGGCGCACGAGCACCTCCCACTCGTCGAGGGAGAGGCGCTTCAGAAGCAGCACTTCGACGGCGCCGCCGTGTTCGGTATGCGCATAGATGCGCGCGGGCAGCACGCGGGTGCGGTTGACGACGAGCACGTCCCCCGCCCGCAGATAGTCCGTAATGTCGCGGAAGATCCTGTGCTCGATCGTCTTTGTATCCCTGTGGTAGACCAGCAGGCGCGACGAATCGCGCGGCTCGGCGGGCGTCTGCGCGATGAGTTCCTCGGGAAGATCGTACCAGAAATCGCTCTTTTTCAATGCTTCCATGCGTTATCCTTCGTTGGTATCGAACACCGAGAGCTGGCGCTTTGCGCTCTCGGGCATCTTCATGTTCATGTGGTCGTATCCCGCCTTCAGACAGACGCGGCCGCGCGGCGTGCGCGCGATGAATCCGAGCTGCAGAAGGTATGGCTCATAGACGTCCTCGATGGTGGCGACGTCCTCGTTGATGGTCGCCGCAAGGGTATCCAGCCCAGCGGGGCCGCCGCCGAATTTCGTGATGAGCGCGCGCAGAAGGTTTCTGTCCGTCTCATCCAGTCCCAGCTCGTCGATCTCCATGCGGGCAAGGGCGCGGCGGGCGTCCTCCTTCGTGACGGCGGCGCTGCCGGCAACGCCGGCAAAGTCTCTTACGCGCTTTAACAGCCGGTTGGCGATGCGCGGCGTGCCGCGGGAGCGGCGGGCGATCTCGTAGGCGCCCTCCTCCTCGATGGCGATGCCGAGCGTCCTTGCGGAGCGCGTCACGATGCGCTTGAGTTCCTCGGGCGAATACATATCGAGGCGGCACATGATGCCGAACCGGTCGCGCAGCGGCGAGGAGAGCAGACCCGCGCGCGTCGTCGCGCCGATGAGGGTGAACTGCTTGAGGGAGAAGCGGATGTTGCGCGCGGACGGGCCTTTTCCGACGATGATGTCGAGGGCATAGTCCTCCATCGCCGAATAGAGGATCTCCTCCACCGCGTGATTGAGGCGGTGGATCTCGTCGATGAACAGCACATCCCCCTCGTTGAGGTTGGTGAGGATGGCGGCGAGATCGCCCGAGCGCTCGATGGCGGGGCCGCTCGTCAGCTTGATCTGTGTTCCCATCGTGTTGGCGATGATGTGCGCGAGCGTCGTCTTGCCCAGCCCCGGAGGGCCGTAGAGAAGAACATGGTCGAGCGCCTCGCCGCGGCTCTTCGCCGCCTCCATGTAGACGGAGAGATTTTGTTTGACCTTCTCCTGTCCGACGTACTCGGAGAGCGTCTTGGGACGCAGGATGTTTTCCTCCGCGTCGAACTCCGATTTGCTGCTCGAGAGCAGGCGCTCCTCGCCGTATTCGTAATCGTCCATATCACATCCCCTTGAGCGCCGCGCCGATGATCTGTTCGACGGTCACGGCGCCCGCATCTTTCGCGCGCTCGACGGCGCGCGCACTCTCCTGCCGCGTGAACCCGAGCCCCATGAGCGCGGCGATCGCGTCCTCGTCCTCCTGCGACTTTTTGGCGGCAGGCGCGGACGCGGGCACGCCCCCCTCGGAAGTTCCGAGGATCTCGTCCGCGGAGATCTTGCCGTGCAGTTCGAGCACGATGCGCTCCGCCGTCTTTTTGCCCAATCCTTTGACCGCGGTCAGCCGCTTGACGTCCGCCGTGTAGATCGCCTCGGTGAGGTCGGCGGGGCGCATGGCGGAGAGCGCCGCAATGGCGAGCTTCGCCCCCACGCCCTGCACGGAGGTGAGCCGCAGGAAAAGCTCCTTTTCTTTGAGATCGGCGAACCCGAAGAGGGAGATGCCCTGTTCGGACACCTGCAGGTAGGTATAGACCTCCCCTTCCTCCCCTTTGGGCACGCCCGAAAGCCCGGAAAACGCCGCTCCCGAACAGATGACTTCATACCCGACGCCGCCCACATCCAGCAGAACGTAGTCCGGCTGAAGGGACAGCACTTTTCCTCGTAAATATCCGATCATCTCTCACTTTGCTGCCTCCGCAGCCCTCCGTTTTTCATTTCGCAAAAATCTTTGCTGCGCAAACATTTTCGCGAGTGTTATAATGACGCCGCAAGGAAAGTCGCGCCTTTCCGCAGCGGAACTCAATTTGCAAATACTTTTGCTCATGGGGAAAAGGTGAATGCGGCGATGCTATGATGGAAAGCCCTCTTTCGCCGCAGAGGGAAAACGAGAAGGAGCCGCGCCGCAGGCGCTGTCCCTTCGGCGTTTTCCCTAAAACTCACGGCAAAGATTTTCGCCTTTGCGAAAAGATTTGCGTGAACTTTTTATTTGATTCCGAACAACACCCCGAACCGACTCGTAAAGGCATGGCAGAGAGCGACGCCCAGCGCGTCCGCCGCGTCGTCGGGGCGGGGCGGTTTGGAAAGGTGCAGATGCGCCGCAACGACGCGCTGCATCTGTCCCTTGTCGGCGGCGCCGTAGCCCGTCAGCGCCTGCTTGATCTGATTGGGCGTATATTCGAAAATGCGCCCGCAGCGCTTGTTGCAGGTGAGCAGCATGACGCCGCGCGCGTGAGCGACGGCGATGCCCGTCGTGATATTCTTGGAGAAGAACAGCTCCTCCATCGCCGCCTCTTCGGGGTGAAATTTGTCAAAGAGCGCGTTGACGCCCTCCTCTAGGATGCACAGCCGCACGGCGAGATTTTCGTCGGGCGGCGTCTTGACGACGCCGTAGTCGACGGCGGAACAGTTGCCGCGGGCGTCCTTTTCGATGACGCCGTACCCCATCGTGCCGATCCCGGGATCAAGCCCTAAAATGATCATACGGTCATTGTACCGCAAACCCCGCCGCCCTGTCAAGAAATTTGGGCGCCGCACATTCGTTTGCGCGGCAAAACGGTTGCCATCCGCCAAAAAATATTGTACAATGAACAAGAACAAACAGCAAGGAAGGTAACGGCATGAAACTCTGGCAGGGCAGATTTGACACCCCGGAAGCGGCGGACGCGGACGCCTTTAACGAGTCGCTCTCCTTTGACAAGGCGCTCTGGCGCGCAGACATCGAGGCCTCCGTCGCCCATGCGACCATGCTCGGCAAATGCGGCATCCTCACGGCACAGGAGGCGGAGGAGATCTGCACGGGGCTTCGCGGCATCTATGCGGACATCGCGTGCGGGAAACTCGCCGTCGAGGGGCAGGAGGACATCCACTCCTTCGTCGAGGGAGAACTCGTCGCCCGCATCGGGCAGACGGGGAAAAAGCTGCACACGGCGCGCTCGCGCAACGACCAGGTGGCAACGGATATGCGCCTGTATGCCCGCGACGCGGTGGAACGCGCCGCCGACCGCATCCGCGCACTCATCGGCGTACTCATCGCCCGCGCCAAAGAGACGGTCAAATACGTCATGCCCGGGTTCACCCACTTAAGGAAGGCGCAGCCCATCAACTGCGCGCAGTATTTCAACGCCTATTCGGAGATGTTCCTGCGCGATCTCGACCGTTTCTATGCGCTGCACGCGCGCATGAACGTCATGCCCCTCGGCAGCGCCGCCCTCGCGGGCACGTCCTGGCCCATCGACCGAGAAGTGACGCGCGAGCTTCTGCACTTCGACAGCGTCTCGCAGAACTCCCTCGACGCGGTGTCCGACCGCGACTTCGTGGCGGAATATCTCTTCAACGCATCGCTCACGATGGCGCACCTGTCGCGCCTGTGCGAGGATACCATCCTCTACACTTCGGATGAATTCGGCTATTGGGAGATCCCCGACGCCTACTCGACCGGCTCCTCCATCATGCCGCAGAAGAAGAATCCCGACATCCCCGAGCTCGTGCGCGGCAAGACGGGACGCGTCTACGGACACCTCGTGGGCGTCCTCACGATGCTCAAGGGCATCCCTCTCGCCTACAACAAAGACCTGCAGGAGGACAAGGAGCCGTTCTTCGACGCACAGGAGACGCTGGAGAGCTGTCTTTCCATCTACACGGCGCTGCTCTCCAAGATCACCTTCCGCGTCAACAGGATGTACGACGCGGCGGGCGAAGGATACGCGACGGCGACCGACGTCGCCGACTATCTCGCAAAGCGGGGCGTTCCCTTCCGCGACGCCCATGCCGTGACGGGAAAGATCGTGCGCTACTGCATCGAGAGCGGCAAGACGCTGCCCTCGCTCACGCTGGAGGAATTCCGCGCCGCCAGCCCCGTGTTCGAAGCGGATATCCTGCAGACGGTGACGACGCGCGCCTCCGCGGAGGGCAGAAATTCGGTGGGCGGTTCCTCCACCGAAGCGGCAAAAGCCGGCATTGCGTCGATCAGGAAAAGGCTGAAAGGGTTCACATCTTTTTCTGCGAACTGACGCGGAAAAGATCGTGAGGTTTAGGGAAAACACCGCCGCGCACGCGCTTCGCGCTGACTGCGGCTCGTTTTCCCTCTTGACGCGAATTTCGGGGCTTACAATTTTAGCTCGCGTCAATTCACCCTTTCCCCGTAAGCAAAAGTATTTGCAAATTGAGTCCCGCAGCGGAAAGGCGCGACTTTCCTTGCGGCATGATTTATAACTCTATCTATAACACTCGCAAAAAGATTTGGCTCAAAATAACCTGTCGGGAGCTGTGCTTTGCACAGCTCCTTTCATATATCCGCAAAATCGATTGATGAAAATTTCAAATCGCCGCAATGCGGGAAATGCGGCACACGTCAAGGCCGAGGCACGTCCATCCGCTTGACAAAATAAAGAATATCCAATATAATGATAGACAATATACTTTCAAGGAGGTCGCTTTATGAAGCTGATGGGAGCAGAGATCCTTGTCGAGTGCCTCAAAGAGCAGGGCGTGACCACCGTATTCGGTTACCCCGGCGGAACCGTCCTCGACATCTACGACGCGCTCTATCGTGACGGCACGATCGAACACGTCATCACCTCGCACGAGCAGGGCGCGGCACACGCCGCCGACGGCTGGGCGCGCGTTACGGGGAAGACGGGCGTCGTCATTGCAACGAGCGGCCCCGGTGCGACCAACCTCGTCACGGGCATCGCGACCGCCTACATGGATTCCGTTCCGCTCGTCGCCATCACGGGCAACGTCGGCGCTTCCATGCTGGGGCGCGATTCCTTCCAGGAGATCGACATCTTCGGCATCACCCTGCCGATCACCAAGCACAACTATATCGTCAAAGACGTCAATGAACTCGCGGGCGTCATCCGCGAGGCATTCTGCATCGCCAATTCGGGCAGACGCGGCCCGGTGCTCATCGACATCCTCAAGAACGTCCAGAGCGAAAAAGCGGAGTATGTTCCCCAAAAACCGATGACGCCCCGCGCAAAACCTGTCCCTGCGCGCGACCTCGAGGCGGCGGCGCAGGCGATCGGCGAGGCGAAGCGTCCGCTCATCGTGGTGGGCGGCGGCGCCATTGCGGCGGAAGCCTCCAAAGAGATCCTCGCGCTCGCGGAGCGCATCGACGCGCCCGTCGCATCCACCCTCATGGGGCTGGGCGCCTTCCCCGCGAGCCATCCCCTCTTCATGGGCATGATGGGGATGCACGGCACTGCCACGGCGGCAAAACTTTGTCTTGAAAGCGACTGCATCCTCGCGATCGGCACCCGCTTTTCCGACCGCGTCGCCCTCAACCGCGACAAATTCGCCGCGGGCAAGACGGTCGTGCAGATCGACATCGACAACGCCGAACTCAATAAAAACGTCGCCGTCACGCACCCCGTTCTGGGGGATGTGAAGGAGGCGCTCACCACCCTCATCCCCCTGCTGCGCGAGCAAAAGCGCGACTTTGCCGAACAGGCGAAGGCGTATCGCAGCGCGGAGATCGCAGGGCGGGCGGCGCCCGAACTCGGGCATGAGATCCTCATCGAGGCGGCGAAGCTCGCCCCCGAGGACGCGATCGTCGTCACCGACGTCGGGCAGCATCAGATGTGGACGGCGCAATATTACCCCATCGAAAAGCCGCGCACCTTCTGCACGAGCGGCGGACTGGGTACGATGGGCTACGGGCTCGGCGCCGCCATCGGCGCAGCCAAGGCAACGGGCAAGCACGTCATCCTCGTGACGGGAGACGGGTGCTTCAACATGAACCTCAACGAGCTCTCCACCGCCGTCACGCAGGAACTGCCCATCACCATTTTGCTCATGAACAACCACGCGCTCGGCATGGTGCGGCAGTGGCAGAAACTCTTCTACGGGCACCGGTTCTCACAGACGGACGTGCGCAAGAAGACGGACTATGTGAAGTTTGCCGAGAGCTTCGGCGCAAAGGGGCTGCGCATCACGAAGGAAGAGGAGATCGACGCCGTCCTGAAGGAGGCGTTCGCGACCCCCGCGCCCGTCGTGGTGGACTGTCAGATCGGCAGCGACGAGAACGTGCTGCCCATGATCAAACCGGGGCAGACGTATGACACGATCATGACCGAATGGGAGGAAAAATGATGAACCGTTATACGATCAGCGCGCTCGTCTCCAACAAATCGGGCGTCCTCGTGCGCGTGGCGGCGCTCTTTGCGCGGCGCGGTTACAACATCGAATCGCTCTCCGTGTGCAAGACGGAGAACGACGAACTCTCCCGCATGACCATCGTCTTAAACGGCGACGAGTACATTCTGGGGCAGATGATGAAGCAGATGGACAAGCTCATCGACGTCAAGAAGATCATGCGCGTCGAGGACGACGCGGTCAGCCGCGAGCTGCTGCTCATCAAGATCAGGACGGACGCTTCGACGCGCTCGCAGGTGCTCGAGATCAGCCAGATCTTCCGCGCGAAGGTGGTGGATGCCTCCCCCGAGGCGACCATTCTGGAGCTGACGGGAAAGCCGATGAAGCTGGACGGCTTCGTCACCATGCTCATGCCCTACGGCGTGATGGAACTCGCGCGCACGGGCGTGACGAGCATCTCGCGCGGCAAGACGACCATCAAGGACGAGACGGACTACAAGGAGCGGATCTGACCGCTTTCGGGTGACGATCATGGCAAATACATTCACAAACGGCACAAATATGGCGGCGCAGCGCTCCCTCTTGCGGGCGCTCGGCTGGTCGGATTCCGAGATGAAAAAGCCCATCGTGGGAATCATCTGCGCGCAGAGCGACATCATCCCGGGGCATACCCACCTCGGCGAGATCGCGCGCGCCGTCTCGGACGGCGTGCTGGCGGCGGGCGGCAAGCCCGTCGTCGTCCCCTGCATCGGCGTGTGCGACGGCATTGCGATGGGACACAAGGGGATGCGCTCCTCCCTCCCCTCCCGCGAGGTCATCGCCGACAGCGCGGAGATCCTCATCACGGCGCACGCCTTTGACGCGTGCGTGTTCGTGGGCAACTGCGACAAGATCATCCCCGGGATGCTCATGGGCGCGGTGCGCGCCAACGTGCCCTCCGCGTTCTGCTCGGGCGGCCCCATGCTCGCGGGGCATAAGGACGGCAAAAAGCTCTCCCTCTCCTCCATGTTCGAGGCGGTGGGCACCTATACCGCGGGCAAGATCGACGAGGCGGAGCTTGCACGCTTCGAGTGCGCCGCCTGCCCGTCGTGCGGATCGTGCTCGGGGATGTTCACGGCAAATTCGATGAACTGCCTTTTGGAGGCGCTCGGCATGGCGCTCCCCGGCAACGGCACCATTCCCGCCGTCTGGTCGAAGCGGCTCATCCTCGCCAAACAGACGGGCGAGGCGGTCATGGAGCTGCTGCGCCGCAATGTGCGCCCGCGCGACATCCTCACTCCCGCCGCCGTCAAGAACGCGGAGCGCGTGGATACGGCGATCGGCGCCTCCTCCAATTCGGTGCTCCACCTGCTCGCGCTCGCGAGCGAGCTAGGCTTCTCCAAAGAACAGCTCTCCATCGACACGATGAACGAGATCAGCATGGCGACGCCCAATCTGTGCCGCCTCGCGCCCGCGGGCGAGCACTATATCGAGGAGCTCGAGGACGCGGGCGGCATCTCCGCCGTCATCCGCGAACTCATCGACGCGGGACTCTTCGACGGCTCCGCGCAGACGGTCGCCTCCCTCACGCAGGACGAGCTGACCCGCAATGCGCGCGTGCGCGACGAGGAGATCATCCGCCCCGTCTCCCGCCCCTATTCTCCCTACGGCGGGCTTGCCGTCCTGAAGGGCAACCTCGCAAGGGAGGGCAGCGTCGTCAAAAAGAGCGCCGTCGACCCCAAGATGTACCGCCACACGGGGCCTGCGCGCGTCTTTGATTCGGAGGAGGACGCCATGCAGGCGATCTCGACGAACAAGATAAGAGCGGGCGACGTCGTCGTCATCCGCTACGAAGGCCCCAAGGGCGGGCCGGGGATGCGGGAGATGCTCTCCCCCACCTCCTCCATCGTGGGCGCGGGGCTGGGCGACACCGTCGCACTCATCACGGACGGCAGGTTCTCGGGCGCAACGCGCGGCGCGGCGATCGGGCACGTCTGTCCGGAAGCGGCGGCGGGCGGCGTCATCGGCATCGTCGAAGAGGGCGACATGATCTCCATCGACATCGAAAAGGGCGAGATCAACCTGCTCGTTCCCGAGGAGGAGATCGCGCGCCGCCTCTCGGGGTTCGTTCCCAAGGAAAAGCCTGTCGAGGGGTATCTCAGGCGCTACCGCGCGCTCGTCACCTCCGCTTCCGACGGCGCAGTGTTCAGGAAATTCTGACAACGTTCATGCAAAAATGCCGCCCGGCGCATCTGCGCCGGGCGGCTTATGTTTATATCCGCATCTCATACGTCTTTCGCACACGGATGCATTCAGATTCCCATGTCCTCGTCCTCAATTCTCGAAATACGGTAACTCGGCAGGATCATGCGTTTGAAATCGACGGGCGCGATCTCGGCAAATTGTCCGCTCGCCAGCTCCTCCTGCACCATGCCGCGCGGCAGAAAGGCGTACCCGAGCCCCGCCGCGAGGTAAT
>CALVWN010000054.1 GCA_944367415.1 uncultured Clostridia bacterium
AAACGCGGCAGGACGTTTGTCCTGCCGCGCATTGCGGTCGGAAGATTTTGTCGGGAGATTTTGCCGACACCCCAAAGGGGCCCCCTCGGCAAAGCTTCGTCGGCGGTCGGGCTTTTTTTCCTTCCCCCGCTCCCGGCATGCCGCCTCCTCGCGCGAACTCCTGCAGCAGGAGCGAAGATTTACGGTGCGCAAAAACGCGGCAGGACGTTTGTCCTGCCGCGTTTTTGGTGCACCGTAAGAGATTCGAACTCCTGGCCTTCGGTTCCGTAGACCGACGCTATATCCAGCTTAGCTAACGGTGCATTCCCTTGCTGAACACCATGTTATTATACGCGATTACGGCTTTTTTGTCAACGGTTTTTGCCCAGATTTTTTGTTCTCCACAGAAAAAATATCTGTGTGGATAACTTTGCACTTCTTTCCACGTTTTTTTGCGTAATTCCCCGCGAAATGTGGATAATTTTGTCGAATGGTGGAATAACTGTGGATAACTTTTTCGAAAACTTTTGTTTGCATCCCCTTTCTCCGCCAAAAGAAGGCAGAATGTGGACACCTTTTTGCACATAATTCAACCGATGGAGGGCGTAAAATAATCCTCTCCCGAGAGCGGCACGACCTTCAGCGCGTGCGGGATGCAGGTGATGACGCTCCCGCCGTCGCCGATTGCGCGCATCGCCGTGCAATCCTTTCTGAGACTGCAGTCGGCATCGCGCATGACCGCCGTTCCCGCTTCATCGTCGATGGCGAGTTGGTTCCAGCCGTGTTCCGTCGTGATGGTCACCAGCAGCACGCCGTTCTCCGGATGCACCTCGACGCGCTTCTCCCAGCCTTCCGAGATACTTCCCCCCTCTCCGAACACATAGGTGTAGACCGTCTCGCCGCCCGCCTCCACGCGAATACCGCGCACGTCATCCGTTCCGAATGCGTCATGCACCACGAAGACAAGAAAGAGGACGACGACGAGCGCCGCCAGAAGCGCATAGACGAGCAGATCCCATGCGGCGAACGGACGGTGTTCGCGGACGATGCGGGCGCGGTTCATATCTCTTCCGCCGAAAGTGTCGGCTCGGTGAGGCTCCACGTCTGCAAATTAGACCAGACGCCGTACGCGTCGGCCGCCGCGTCATACCAGATAAAGATCGCGCGGAACGCTTCGGAATGTGCCCTGCAATAGGCGAGTGCCTCCTCAAGCGTCATGCAGCAGAGCGCCGTCGCACGCGCATCGCCCTCCGCGGCACCGCCGCCGAGCACGGTGGCGCAGACGATATGGCTTCCGTCCTGTACGGGCGCCGCGCCGACGGGATACCCCGTGTCGGGGTCGATGATGTGGCAGTAGCGCACCCCTTCCAGCTCATAATACTGCTCATAGTCTCCGCTCGTCGCGAGCATGGCGTCACGCGCGCGGACAGAGGCGTAGTGCGACTGCGAGGAAAACTGCCGCGGCGACGCGACGGTAAATTCCCAGATATTTCCCTCGCGCGTCGGATCGGCGAGCAGCGCCATCGAGCTGCTCCCCACGTTATAGTAGCCGTACGTCTGTCCCGCAGCGCGCAGGATCTCTTCCCCTTCGTCCGCACAGTACCCCTTTCCGATGCCGCTCAGGTTGAGCTGCATGGTATAGACAACGCCGTCCACTTCGACAAAGGCGTCCGCCGGCTTGACGGCATAGTACCCGCTCTCGTCCTCGCCCAGCGTGACGGCGGAAAAGTCGAGGATCTCCTCGGAAGAAAAGGCGTCGAGATAGCGCTCCGCAGGCAGCTCCGTCAGAAAGTCCTCCCGGTCATAGGGCTTCTCCGGCGCATAATTCGCCTTGCGGTGGCGGGGAGAGAACCCCCACAGGTCGACGAGCAGCCCTGTCGCGGGATTGTAGGCGCCGTCCGTCTCATCATAGATCTTCCGCGCCGCCGTCAGCATCGCATAGGCGTCTTCCCCGATCGAAACGCGCTCGCCCGGCTGCGCTGCGTTGAAGCGCGAGATATCGCTGTCGTCGATCTCGGCAGAGCTTGCCTGTTCGATCTCTTCCGCACGGGCGGTGAGCTGCTCCCATACGGGCGCGGGATCGGGCGTCTCCTCCTCAACGTACACCCAGCGCGTCAGCGTTCCGAAGTGCGCCATGTCGTCCAACGCCGCAAGCGTCGCCGTCACAGCATCCTCTCCCTGCGCACAGGAACACAGCGTCGCCCCCGCCAGCGCGACGGCTGCCGCCGCGATCAGTTTCCGCATACTCTTCTCCTTTTTTTGTCTATTGTACCCCATTTTGCAGAAAAACACAAGAAAAAGAGACCTGCGAACAGGTCTCAGATGATCGCTTTCCCATTATTTGTCGTCGTGTTCCTCGCGCGCCTGCTCCGCCTTCGCCTGCTCCGCTTTGCGCTCGCGGTACGACTTGTAGCCGACCTTCTGGTTGTCGCCCGTATCCCACTTCTTTCCGCCCGCGGCGAGAAATCCGATGAGCAGCGCGACGGCAAGCACGACGGCGATGATGGGCGCGACGATCTTCGCAGGCATTGCGATCTCGCAGGCGAGCGTGATGACGGCGACGACGAGGAACGCCGCGCCGAAGAAGATCCACAGGCGCTTGAGCGGCACGGCCGTTCTGCCGATCACGCCGCGCAGGATAAACGCAATGCCGAGGATGGCGGTGGCGATGGTTACCGCCCAGCCGAGCGTGAACCACTGCATCTCCGCAACGCCGAGCGCCGAAAGCAGCCAGAGCACTGCAACGGCGACGATCATCAGACAAATGACGAGACCGAATAAAAATTTCTTGTTCATGAGAGTCCTCCTCCGTTCAGCCAGACGAACAGGAAGCCAAGCCCGACGACGACGGCGATCCCGAGCAATACGAGAAGCCCCACTTTGACGGGCGAGACGGGAGCTTTCCCCGTCACCTTTCCGTTATGGCCGCTGACAAAAAAGTGATAGAGTTTCGTTTTCCAGCTGCAATGCCCGACGTACACGGGAAGCAGCAGATACTTATAGGTCGTGTTCCGGCACTGAAAATCCATTTGAAAGGAAATGACGGTGTCGTACTGATAGCGCGCGAGGATGGCGCTCTTGAGCTGCGCCTGAATGACGCCGCGCGCGTCTTCCCAGCAGGCAAGGCCGTCCTTTTCGTACTGCCCAGCCGTATACCCGCTCAGATACTCCCTTCGGTATTCCTTGCTCTGATTGGTGTCGAAGGGCTGCAGCGCGTTGAGCGACTTCTGCTCGATCTTCCCGGATGCCTGGATGAGAATGTCGTCAAAGCTCATCGCATACGCGCCGCGGATGGGAAAGGTCTTGAGATAGCGCTCCTGCACGACTTTGCCGTTGACGCGGCGGGTGCGGTAATAATACTTGCCCAGCATACCCGAATACCAGGCGTTTGCCGAGGTGTCAAAGGAGAACGCCGGCATATATACGCCGGAGACGTTTTCTGGTGTCGCGCTCTTGCGGAACATTCGCGGCGCATACCACTTTCGCCGCGCCCAGTGTCTGACGCGCCCCATTGCGTCCTCTTTGGAGACGGAGAATGGCACGACGGCGTTGGGTTTCAGCCCGGGCAGCTCGTCGGTCTGCACGATGTTCGTCGTTCCGCAGAAGGGGCATTTCTTGGCGATCTCACCGCGGGATAAGATCTCCTGCGCGCCGCAGTTCTCACAGCGGAAGACGTGCGTCTCCTCACCCCACTCGTTGTTCTTCGCAAGCAGGCGCTCGAACGCCTGTTCCTCGCTCGTTCTGGAACGCACTTCCACTTCCGTCTCGCAATGCTCGCAGTAAAGCTTGCCGCGCTCGGAATCGTACACCATGTTCGCGCCGCACGCGGGGCACTTGGTCACGGAAGTGTCGTTTTCCACCTCGTCGTCCGCCGTATAGACGGGCGCGGGCGCCGCAGACGCGGCGCTCTCCTCCCGCACATCGGGCGCGTCCCCGGAAAACTCGGAAAACGGATCGGAATGCGGGGTATCAAATTCGGAGAAGGGAGAATCTGCCATCGTGTCCGGACGCTCCCGTCAGAGTTTTTGCCCGCAGTCGGGGCAGAATCTGGCACCCGCCTTGACGGGTTTTCCGCACTTGGGACAGACCGTCTCGAGCTTTTGCCCGCACTCGGGGCAAAACTTGGCGCCCGCCTTGACAGGCTTGCCGCACTTGGGACAGACGGCGCCCATCGGCTGCCCGCACTCGGGGCAGAATTTGGCGGAGGCATTGACGCGCGCGCCGCACTTGGGACAGACGGCGCTCCCCTCCTGCGGGGCGGCGGTCTGCTGATCGCGCATCATGCTGCCGAACATATTTCCCATGCCGAATCCCAGCCCGGCGCCCATCGTGGCGCCCGCCATGCCGGGATTCTTTGCCGCCTCTTTGAGGGCGTCCGCCTGCGCCATGCGCGTATAGACATCCATATTCTCGCGCATCATGCCGAGCGTCGTGTTCTTGTCGAGCGCCTCCTCCAGCCCCTTGGGAAGGGAGAAATTCTCGAAGACGAAGTTGGTCAGTTCCAGCCCCATCTTCTCAAAGGTGGGCTGCATCGCCTTGCGGACGGCTGCCCCCAGCTCGAGCAGATTTCCCGCCATATCGAGGACGGGGATGCCGCTCTCGCCGATGGCGTCCGAGATCGCGCCGATGACGATGCTCTTGATGTAGCCCGTGATATCGTCGGTATGATAGGAGGAACCCGTTCCGGAAAGCTCCTGCATGAACACATAGGCATCCTTGACGCGGAAGGCATAGGTGCCGTAACCGCGCACGCGGACGGCGCCGTAGTCGGCGTCGCGCAGGATGATGGGATTTGCCGTTCCCCACTTGCAGTTCGTGAACTGCCGCGTGCTGACAAAGTAAATGTCCGAGCGGAAGGGATTTTCAAAGCCGTACTTCCAGGACATGAGCTTTGTGAGAATGGGAATGGAGTCGGTATCCAGCTTGTAGAAGCCGGGTTCAAACACATCCGCCATCTTTCCCTTATGTGCAAAGATCGCCACCTGCGAATCGCGCACGGTCAGCACAGAACCCTTGCTGACGTAGTCGTTTTTCATGTCGAATTTATAGACGATGGTATTCTTGCTGTCGTCCGTCCACTCGATATTTTTGAGGAGTCCCATTCGCATACCTCTCAGCATGATTTCATTTGTAATTATATCATGTTTCCGGACGGCTGTCAAGGACGCGTGCCAAATCTCCGATACACAAAAAAAACGGAGCAGACGCTCCGCCGCAGGCGTGATTCAGTTGTGTTTGGTGTGTGAACGGAAGACGAGCGAGGCGAGAAAGGAAAAGACGACCGCCGCCGAAACGCCCGCGCTCGCCGCCGCGAGCGCGCCCGTGAGCGCCTCGAACAGCCCCTCCTGCGCGCCCCGCATCGCGCCGTTTGCGAGCAGATACCCGAACCCCGAAATGGGGACGGTCGCCCCCGCGCCCGCCCATTCGACGAGCGGCTGATAGATGCCGAATGCCGTCAGTGCGATGCCCGCGAGCATGAAGATGACGAGGATCTTCCCCGCCGTGAGATCGGTGAAGTTGATGACGACCTGCGCGACCGCACAGATGAGCCCGCCCACCGCAAACGCCTTGAAGAAGGCATACAAGATCTGTAATGCTTCCATGTTTTCCCTCCTTACCGTTCCAGTGTGACGGCGTGCGCGATGCACGGGATGCTCTCTCCCTGCCCCGAAGAGACGGTGGAGAGCAGCGCCCCCGTCGCCACGAACAGGATGCGCCGGAAATCCCCCGCCATCATCTTATCATGCAGGTAGGAATTGAGCACGACGGCGGAACAGCCCGCGCCGCTGCCGCCCTGAAACTCGTCCTCGAGGACATTGTAGACGATCTCGCCGCAGTCGACGTGATTTGCCGAGATGTCAAGCCCCTTCTCCCAGGTGAGATCTTTCAATATGCGGCTGCCGAGCGCGCCCAGATCGCCCGTCACGATGAGGTCGTACGCCTCCGCCTCCTCGCCCGTCTCGCGGAAGTGCGCGAGAATGGTATCCGCCGCGGCGGGCGCCATCGCCGCGCCCATGTTGTTGACGTCCGTGACGCCGAAATCCACCACCTTCCCGAGCGTAGCGGATGCAATGCGGATGCCGTCTCCCTCGCGGCCGACGAGCGCGGCGCCCGCCCCCGTGACCGTCCACTGCGACTGCGGCGGACGGGTGCATCCGAGTTCGAGCGGATAGCGGTATTGCCGCTCCGCCGAGGCGAAGTGACTGCCCGTCGCCGCAACGGCGTAGGACGCATAGCCGCCGTCCACCGCCATCGCCGCAAGCGCGAGGCTCTCCGCCATCGTCGAACAGGCGCCGTACACGCCGAGAAAGGGAACGGAGAAGTCGCGGGCGGCAAAGCTCGCCGAGATGATCTGATTGAGCAGATCGCCCGAGATGATCAGATCGACCTGCTCGCGGCGAAGTTTTGCGTTGTCGATGGCACCGTCGATGACGTGCGAGAGCATCTTGCGCTCCGCCTTTTCGAAGGTGCTTTCGCCGAACATATCGTCCGAGAGCGCCGTCTCGACGTACCGGCCGACGATCCCCCTGCACTCCTTTGTTCCCGCGATGGTGCTGACCGCGACGATGCGCGGCTGCCGGGAAAAGATGATGCGCTGACCCATATCGCCCGCAGTTTGCGCGCAAGCAGGGAAATTATACGAAAAAAGCGCTCCTGCGAGCGCTTTTCAGATCGATTTATCTGTACCCGAGGAGCGGTGGAGCGGGATGCTCGCCTCCGCGTTCAGCGAGAGCGGCGAAAAATTGCCGAGCCGGTACTGCACCAGTCCCTCGGCGGCAATCATCGCCGCGTTGTCCGTGCAGTGTTTTCTGACGGGAAGCACCAGCCGCAGCCCCGCCTCGCGGCAGGCAGCGGAGAGGCTCTCGCGCAGGCACCCGTTCGCCGCGACGCCGCCGCCCGCCGTCACGACCTTCGCGCCCGTCTCCTTCGCGCCCTCGACGGTCTTTTTGACGAGCACGTCGAGCGCCGCGTGCTGGAAGGAACAGGCGACGTCTGCACGGCTGTATGCCTCGCCCCTCTGCTCCTTCGTGTGCACATAGTTGATGACCGCGGTCTTGAGCCCGCTGTACGAAACGTCGTACCCGCCCGCCCCTTTGAGCATCTTGGGCATGGGAACGACATTGCGCCCCTCCCGCGCGAGCGCCTCGATGTGCGGCCCGCCCGGATAGGGAAGGGAGAGAACGCGGGCGACCTTGTCGAACGCCTCCCCCGCCGCGTCGTCCAGCGTGCCGCCGAGCACGCGGAATTTGTCCGCCCGCTCGGTATAGAGGATGGCGGTGTGTCCGCCGCTCGCGAGCAGCGTCAGAAAGGGCGGCTCCAGCGTCGCGTCCTCCAGATATGCCGCCGCGAGATGGCCGCGGATGTGGTCGACGCCGATGAGCGGAATCCCCAGCCCGTAGGAAAATCCCTTGGCAAAGGAGAGCCCGACGAGCAGGGCGCCGAGAAGCCCCGCGCCGTAAGTGACGGCGACGGCGTCCAGCTCCTCCTTTTGCACCCCCGCGCTGCGGAGAGCGCGGGCGACCACTTCGTCGACCGCCTCCGCGTGCGCACGCGACGCGATCTCTGGAACGACGCCGCCGAACTTTGCCTGCGTCGCCGCGGAGGACGCGATCTCGTCCGATAAAAGTTCCCTCCCGCGGATGACGGCTGCCGCCGTCTCGTCGCAGGAGGATTCGATGCCCAGAATGAGCGGGTGCGCTGTATCCCTCATGATTTTTTCAGATAGTCGATGATGAAGCCCTGGATGTCGCCGTCCATGACCGCCTGCACGTCGCCCACTTCATAGCCCGTGCGGTGATCTTTGACGAGCGTGTAGGGGCAGAACACATAGGAGCGGATCTGCGATCCCCACTCGATCTTCTTGGTCTCGCCCTTGAGCGCCGCTTCCTCCTGCATCCGCTGCTCGAGCTGCTTTTCGAGGAGCCGGCTGCGGAGGTACTTGAACGCCATCTCCTTGTTCTGGAGCTGGCTGCGCTCGTTCTGACAGGTGACGACGATGCCCGTCGGGAAGTGCGTGATGCGGATGGCGGTCTCCGTCTTGTTGACCTTCTGTCCGCCCGCGCCCGAGGAGCGGTACACGTCGATGCGGATATCCTCATCCTTGATCTCGATCTCGCCGTCGTCCTCCACTTCGGGCATGACTTCGACGGAGGCGAAGGAGGTCTGACGGCGCTTGTTGGCGTCGAAGGGCGAGATGCGTACGAGACGGTGCACGCCGATCTCCGCCTTCAGATAGCCGTAGGCGTTCTCCCCTTCCACCTTGAAATCCACCGACTTAAGCCCCGCCGAATCGCCGGGCAGACGGTCGATCTCAGTGACTTTATAGCCGTTCTTCTCGGCATAGCGGCAGTACATCCGGTAGAGCATCTGGCACCAGTCGCACGCCTCCGTGCCGCCCGCCCCCGCGTGGAGGGACATGAGCGCGTTGGAGGAGTCGTACTTGCCGCGCAGAAGCGCGCGGATGCGCATTTCCTCAATGTCTTTTTCCGCCGTCACCAGCATCTTGTCAAGTTCGGGAACGAGTTCCTCCTCGCCCGATTCCTCGATGAGGTCGATGACCTCGCCCGCGTCGTCGAGCGCCTTTCTGCCCTTTTCATAGGACGCGATCTTGCTCTCGATCTTGGAGATCTCCCGTCCGATCCTGGCGGAACGCTCGAGATCCTGCCAGACCTCCGGCTTTTGCTGCTCCTCCTTCAGTCCGTCCAGCTGTTTGCTGATATTGTCGATGTCGAGGGCATATTTCGCCTCGCCGAGCGTATCCTCCAATCCTTTGATCCGCAATCTGTAATCGTCTGCTTTGAACATAAACCTTCCTATTTTTTTCTGATTCTCTGAAATACTGCCGCTCCCCGACAAGAAGATGCGGCGCACGCCTTCTGTGACGGAGGCTGCGCCGCAACGCCCCGATCAATAGGGTTTTCCGTGGCACTTTTTATACTTGAGTCCGCTTCCGCAGGGGCAGGGATCGTTCGGCCCCACCTTTTTCGCCTTCTTCATGGTCGCGGGATTGAATTTGACATCCCCCGACGTATGCAGCGAATTGACATCCACCTCTTTGGGCATCTGCTCCGTTCCGACGGGCGCAACGCTCTCCGCGGTTTGCTGTACAGGCTGCGCGGGTCTCTCCGCCTGTTTGGGAGCGGGCGCCTCGGTCTTTTCGGGTGCAGACTGCTGCGGCTGCGCGGGGCGGCTCGCCGTCGGGAAAATGCGCTGTACGGGGCGGGGCTGCGCCTTGATCTGACACTTCAGAAGGAAGCGGATGGTGCGCTCCTGGATGCGCTCGACCATCTCGTCGAACATGGCGAATCCCTCCTGCTTGTAGGCGATGACGGGATCGGTCTGTCCGTATGCGCGCAGCGTGATGCCCTTGCGCAGCTGATCCATCGCGTCGATGTGGTCGATCCAGTTGCTGTTGACGAAGGAGAGCAGCACGTCGCGCTCGATCTTGCCGAAGTCGACGGCGGGCATCTCCTCTTTGATGCGGGCGATCTTTTCCTCATAGCACTTCGCCGTCTTTTCGGAGATCTTTTTGAGGGCGATGTCGTAATCCCACTTTTCCAGCTTCTCGCGGGTGACGTAGTGCGTTCCCTCGGGGAGAAGATAGCGCTCGAGCGCCGTGTTGAGATCGTCCTCGCTCCACTTCTCGGGCATATCCTCGACGTTGACTGCCTCGCGGATCACCTCTTCGGCGTAACCCGGGATATATTTGAGCACCTGATCATGCACGTTCTCGCCGCGGATGACGCGCATACGCTCGGCGTACATGATGGTGCGCTGCTTGTTCATGACGTCGTCGTACTGCAGGACGTTCTTACGGATGGCAAAGTTTCTGCCCTCGATCTGCTTCTGCGCATACTCGATGAGGTTGGTGAGCATCTTGGACTCGAGCGCCTCGTCCTCCTGCATCTTGCTCATCTCATAGATGCGCTTCATGCGCTCGCCGCCGAACCGCACCATGAGGTCGTCCTCGAGGGAGATGAAGAAGATGGAGACGCCGACGTCGCCCTGACGGCCAGAACGGCCGCGCAGCCGGTTGTCGATACGGCGGGATTCATGGCGCTCGGTACCGATAATGCAGAGTCCGCCCGCCTCGATGACCTTTTTCTTTTCCTCGTCCGTCTTCTCCTTGTACGAACGATACAGCTCGTTATAGCGATCCCGCACGCGCTTTGCCTCTTCGTCGTCGCCCAGATCGACATAGGACGTGGCGCGTTCGATCATGTCATGCTCGATTCCCTCTTCTCTCAGGCGCTTCTTGGCGAGATACTCGGGGTTGCCGCCCAGCAGGATATCCGTACCGCGGCCGGCCATGTTCGTCGCGATGGTGACGGCGCCGAACCGTCCTGCCTGTGCCACGATCTCCGCTTCGCGTTCGTGGTTCTTCGCGTTCAGAATGTTGTGCTTGATGCCGTTGCGGATGAGCAGACGGGAGATCTCTTCCGAACGCTCGACGGAAACGGTACCCACAAGAATGGGCTGGCCCTTCTCGTGGCGCTCGACGATCTCGCGCACGATCGCCTTTTTCTTTCCCTCCACGGTGGAGAAAACCCTGTCGTGCATATCCACACGGCGGACAGGCTTGTTGGTGGGGATTTCAATGACGTCGAGGGAGTAGATCGTGCGGAACTCGCCCTCTTCCGTCTTTGCGGTACCCGTCATACCAGAGAGCTTCTTATACAGACGGAAATAGTTCTGGAAGGTGATCGTCGCGTAGGTCTTGTTCTCCTCGCGCACCTTGACGCCTTCCTTCGCCTCGATCGCCTGATGCAGGCCGTCCGAATAGCGACGCCCGATCATGAGTCGGCCCGTGAACTCGTCGACGATGACGATCTCGCCGTTGTTGATGATGTACTGCTCGTTGAGGTGGAACAGATGATGCGCCTTCAATGCCTGCTGGATGTGATGGTTGAGCGAGGCATTGGTGACGTCGGCGATGTTCTCCACGCCGAAGAACTTTTCCGCCTTCTCCGCACCGAACTCGGTCAGACGTACCTGACGGTCTTTGCGCTCGACCACATAGTCCCATTCAAGCGCCTCGGCGGCGGCGATCTTCTGCGCCGACGAAACCCCTCTGCGCTTCTTGGAGAGCTCCTCGGCGTCCTTGAGGTCGTCGTCATATCCGCCGTGCAGCGTGCGCACGAACTTATCCACGCGCTCATAGAGGTCGGAGGACTTGTCGCCCTTGCCCGAAATGATAAGAGGCGTTCTCGCTTCATCGATGAGGATGGAGTCAACCTCGTCGACGATGGCGAAGTTCAGCTCGCGCTGGACCATGAGTTTGAGATCGTTCTTCAGGTTGTCACGCAGATAGTCGAACCCGAACTCGTTGTTGGTGCCGTATGTGATGTCGCAGGCATAGGCGGCACGCTTCTGATCGTCCGTCATCCCGGGGACGACAACGCCCACCGTAAGTCCCATGAACTTGTGGACTTTGCCCATCCATTCCGCGTCGCGGCGGGCCAGATAGTCGTTGACCGTGACGATATGCACGCCTTTGCCGGAAAGCGCTTCAAGATAGGCGGGCAGCGTTGCGACCAACGTCTTGCCTTCACCTGTCTTCATCTCGGCGACACGGCCCTGGAACAGACAGATACCGCCGACAATCTGGACATGGAAATGCCGCATCCCGAGCACGCGGCCGCTGGCCTCACGCAGGGCGGCAAATGCGTCGGGAAGAATGTCTTCCAGCGTTTCGCCCTTTTTCAGCCGCTCCTTTAAGATGCCCGTCTGCGCCTGCAGTTCCGCATCCGACATCTTTTCGTACTTGGGGGCAAGCGCCTCAACCTTGGACGCCTCCTTGTTGAGCTTTTTCAAGCTCCTGCGGCTGTCGCCGCTCATGAGATAGCGAATCAAACCCATCTTTAACGCTCCGTTTGCGCACTTCGGAATATCCCAAAGTACACCATTGTTTTCTAACTTTTCCATTTTACTATGATTTTCGGAAAATGTCAAAGCGATTGCCGCCATTTTTTGCGAAAAAATCCCCCGTCACACGCTTTTCACACGAAGTGTCGACAAAACAGCCCCATCTTACCCCCTCGCGTCGCCAAATCGGACAAAATCCGAGCCGATCTGTCCGCATATGCGATTTTCTGACAGCACAAAGATGCTATCATAGAGCCATGCTTCTCTCCGTACAAGGGCAGGGCGCGCTGTACGCCTTCTGCATCTTCCTCATCTGCGTCATCGCCGTATTCGGCGCGAAACTTGCGCGCGTCGGCTGGCGCACGCTGCACAAAAAGCTGCCGCCCGACCCTCCGCCCAAACAGGACAAGGCGCCGGAGCCGGTGTATTTTCTCGTCGAGCGCAAGAAAAAACGCGCCCGGGCGGAATACTCCGCACCCAAGCGCATCGACTTCAAATGACTTTTTGGTATATTGACGGCGTGCCGCCGCGCCCGTGCCGAATCCGGACACGGGCGCGGCGGCACGCACGTTACTGTTCGTAGCGCTCGATGTTGCGGCCGGAATCCCAGAGGCGCTCGAGATAATAATACAGACGAGATTCCTCGTTAAAGACGTGTACGATGACGTCTCCGTAATCGATGACGCCCCATCTTCCCTCGCGCAGCCCCTCCGTGCGGACGGGCGAGATGCCCGCTTCCTTTTCGAGCTTCTCCTCGACGGCGTCGCCGAGCGCGCGCACCTGCGTGGTGCTTCTGCCGCTCGCAATGACGAAATAACTGCACACGACGGTCTGCTCGTGCACGTCGAGTATGACGATATCCTGTGCCTTCTTGTCCGAGAGCGCCTTCGCGCAAGCGAGCGCAAGTTCGTGACCTTCCATGAAAAAACCTCCGATCATGTTTTATATTTTTGCGTTTTGCGATGTATTATGTCTGACATAATACTGTGTTTTGTGCTTATTTCCCTTTGATCCGCCGTTTGATCCAACGGTATGCCTGCTCGGTAAGCGGATAGACGGGCTTCCCCGTCCCCGCAAGGTAGGCAAGCTGATCTTCGAGCGAGCGGTACAGACACACTTCGAGATCGATCCGGAAGAGCGCGCGCAATTCGTCGATCCCGGGGAAATCTCTCCCCTCCTCCAGAAGGTCGGAAAGATAGACGAGCATCCCGAGCGGCGTCATCTCCGCCCTTCCGCTCGTGTGATAGCGGATGGCGTCGAGCACCTCCTCATCCTCCACGCCAAAGCAATGGCGCGCGAGATAGGCGCCCGTGTATTGATGCATGACGGGCGGCGGCACGTTCTCGGGCGGCGTAAAATCTTCGAGGAGCGGCGAATCGGGCGAAACATATTTGCCGCAGTCATGGAGCGCGGAGGCGAGCAACGCCTTCTCTTCGGAGACCCCTGCGGAGGAAGCGCGCTCCACCGCCATGCGGGCGACGCGCAGACTGTGTTCCCGGCGCGGCGGCTTTTCGAGGGCGAGCGCCGGCGCGATCGCGGGATGGGTATAGAGACGATGCTCGCGGATGTAATCGTACACCCTGCCGTCCATATGATCGGGACATTTCCCGAACGCAAGATCGACGCGCATCAGGCGGGAGGAGACCGCCTCCCCCGTGAACGGCACGTCGAGAAAATCTTTGCCGAAGCGCGCAAGGAATCGCTCATGCAGAGGCGCCGTACCCTTTCGCCCTCTTCCGCAGGCAGCAAGCGTCGCGTGCTGCAAAATGTCGTCCGGATTTTTCCAGGTGAAGAAGTCCTCGAGCATATCCTCGCCGACGAGGAAGTATAACTCGGCATCGGGATAGAGCGCAGCAAAATGACGGCAGGTGAGATAGGTATAGCTCTTGCCCTGTTCGCGCACTTCAAAATCGCTCACTTCCGCCCACGGATACGGGGCGAATGCAATGCGACACATCGCGAGCCGCTCCTCCCCCGAAGCGACCGCACCCCACTGCTTGTGCGGCGCGATCCCCGCGGGAAGAACGATGACTTTGTCCGCCGCGAGCGCGTCGCGCGCCGCCTGCGCATAGCGCGTATGTTCGAGATGTACGGGGTCGAAAGACCCCCCGAAAAGTGCGATCTTCATACGGGTATTATACAACAGAACGTGCCGCATTGCAAGTTTAATCAGAAAAAAATGCGTCAAAAATCAAGACATGAAAAAATTTGATCTTCCGCTTGCGGCGGACATTCTCTTTTACACCGCCTCCGCATGGCTGGTACTCGTCGGGCTTCTGCGATGGGCACACGCCGAAACCTGGGTGTGCTTCACGGCAGCGACCCTCATCGCGCTCGCCGTCGGAGGCGTTCTCTTTCTCATCCTGTCCGCACGCCACAGGCGGCGCGCGCTCGGCAAAAAGGAACAGAAGGAGCGCGAAAAACTCATGCTGCACCTTGCGCTCGAGAAGGACGAGCGCGTGCGCGCTTCCCTTCTGGAAGCCTTTCTGGCGGACGGAAAGGAGGCGCACTGCGAGGACGACGCGCTCTCGGTGGACGGCACCGCACTTGTACCCGTCTTTACCATGCAGCCCGTCTCCGCAGACCGGGTGGCGCACCTCATCAAGCAATACGGGGAACGCCCCTTCGTGCTTGCCTGCAATGCGATCACGCCCGAGGCGGAAAAGCTGCTCGCCACCTTCTCGCGCAAGGCAATGCGCGGCACGGAGATCTACGAACTTTTCCGCCGAACCGAACGAATGCCGCACCCGCTTATATGTGGCGAACTGCCCCGCCGCACGATGCGCAGCCGCCTCACCGCCGCGTTCTCCAAGCGCAACGCCTATCCCTTCTTTGCGTGCGGCGCATGCCTGCTCGTCATGAGTCTGTTCGTCTTTTTTCCCGTCTATTATCTCGTCTCTGGAAGCCTCTTGCTCGCCGCCTCCGTCCTCATCCGCGCCTTCGGAAAGGCGCCGGAGGCCTCATAAATGGATCACAAGCATACTATTATGTCTGACATAATACCTTGTAAATAACAAAAAACCCTCTTTCCGAGGGATTTTTTGATGCAATTTGCTTACAGAGTCCGAATCGCCTCCGGAAGGCAGGCAATGATATCGGTCGGATCGGCGGCATATTCCCCGATCCGCTCCGACGCGATCTCCCCCGCCCTGCCGAGCAGCCAGCTCGCCACACACGCCGCGTCGAAGGGCGCGACGCCGCGCGCACAGGTGCCCGCCAGCAGTCCCGAGAGAACGTCGCCGCTCCCCCCTTTCGCCAGCGCGGGCGATCCGGTCGGATTGATGGCGACACGCGTGCCGTCCGTGATGACGGAGCGATTGTTTTTGAGAATGACCGTCACGCCCCGCAGAGACGCGAACGCCTTTGCTTCCTCGACGGCATTCGAAAGAACCTCTCCCACCGGCTTGCCGACAAGGCGGGCAAACTCCTTGGGATGCGGCGTCAGAATGACCTTGCACAGCTTCTGATCGAGCACCTCCGTTCCGTAGGCGGCGATGGTATTGAGCGCGTCCGCGTCAAGCACCAGCGTGCCCGTATACACGCCGAGCAGCTCCGCGAGGTTGGCATAGAGCGTTTCGCTCACACCCGACCCCATGCCCGCCGCAATGCAGTCGGAGGCAAGCAGGTCGCCGTCGATCGCCGTGAACCTGCGCAGCACGACGGCGGGCAGTTTTCCGACCGCATAGGGAAAGAGCTGTTCGGAGGCGCAGAGTTTTGTATATCCCGCGCCCGACTTGAGGCATGCGCCCGCCGCGAGGAAGGCGGCGCCGCTGTACGCCCCGCCGGCAAGGATGGACGCCGCTCCGTAGCTCCCCTTGTGGGAATTGGAAGCGCGCTTCGGGAAAAACTTTTTGACGTCCGAAGCCTCCCAGACCTCCGCGCCGCACTCCGCGGCATGAATGCCGATCTCCGCGACCGTCACTTTGCCCGCGCGGTCGACGCCGTCCGCCATCATGAGCGATTGCTTCATCTGCCCCATCGAGATCGTCTCGTCCGCGCGCACGCACACCTCGGGCGCGATGCCGCACTCGCGAAGCCCGCTCGGCAGATCGCAGGCGATGCAATAGACGCCGCTCGCGATAAAGTCGACGAGCGCCTTGTTTTCGCCCTCGATGGCACGCGACAGCCCCGTACCGAACAGACAGTCCACGACGACGCCGTAGCGCCTGCGCGGAATGGCGTGCAGCAGCTCGCCGCGGTAGCGCTCGCGCGCAGCGGCACATTCCGCCGAAAAATGCTCGGCGAGACAGAGAACGCTCACGTCCTCGCCCGCTTCATCGAGAATGCGCGCGGCGACAAAGCCGTCGCCGCCGTTGTTTCCTCCGCCGCACACGAAGATCGCATCGCACAGCCCCTTGCGCTCCATCGCATCCGCGACGGCACGCGCGAGCGCGCTCCCCGCGCGCTCCATCAGTTCCGCAGACGGCGTACCCGCCGCAATGGTCGCGGCGTCGGCACTGCGCATCTGCGCATTGGAAAATGCATATTTCATGATTCAGACCTCTTCATCCGTCTCCCGCAGCCGTGCGAGCGCAGCCCGGGCGGTATCATAATCAAACCCTCTGGAAATGAGATACGCGTACGCCTTGCGCAGCGTCTTTTCATCCGCCGTTTTCCCGCGAAGGTACTTCAGAAGCACCTCTTCCGCCGCGCCTCGTTCATCGCGCTCCGGAAGCGCATCGATCGCCTGCTCGGGAACCCCCTTCCTGCGAAGCTCCATGCGGATGAGCCGCCCGCCCTTGCGCGCGCCCGCATTCTCGGCATACGCGCGCGCATACGCCTCGTCGTCGAGATAGCCGTACCCCTTCATCTTCTCCACGACGTAGTCGCAGACCGCCTGCAGATACCCCTTGCGGCGCAGAAAATCGCGCACGTCGCGCTCCGTCTTCATGGAGACGGAGATGTGGGTGAGCGCCTTGTCGAGCGCCGTCTGCTTCTCCCCCTCGAGCTGCAGCGCGGAGAGCTGCTCCTCGGTGACGATGCTCCCCACCTTCAGCCGCTGCTGCATGACGGTGAGCAGCTGCATCCCGCAAAAAAATCTGCCGTCCACCTCGATGTTACAGCGCTTCGCATCGTGCTTTTGCGGCGTGATCGCGGTAATTTCCATCTCAAACCCCGCTCCAGGTGCGGTTTTCCTTGAACCACGCCGTCTCTTTGAGAATGGTCGTGTTCTCCGAACACCAAAGTTTCAAAGATTTCTCCGTCTCCTCCTCCGACTTCCCGTAGTAGAAGACGATGTCGCCGTTCATCGGAAGAAATCCGTTGGTTTCCTCATCCCACATGATGGTGACGTACACCTTGTCGGTATAGGCGCCGATGCGGTCGACGAACGCCTGCGTCGGGAAGATGTTCTCTTCGGCGGCACCGTACTGGTTGTAACCCGCACAGCAGCAGACGACGACGTACTTGGGACGGATGACGCTGAGCAGCACGTCGTTGGAGGACGTCTTGCTCCCGTGATGCCCCGCCTTGTAGAGTTCCACCTGCGGGAGATCGTTGTTCTCGACGAGCGCCTCCTCGCCCTCCTTTTCCAGATCGCCCGTGAAGAGATAGTGCTTCTCCCCCGCCGCAAGCTCCTGCGAGAGCAGCATACAGACGGAATAATTGTTGTTGTCGGAGGATTCCTCCTCGTAGAAGATGTTGTAGAGGATGTTCATGGAGATGGTCTGCGCCTCATCGAGGTAATATGTACGCTGCGCGCCGTCCGCATTGTTCCAGCATTGCAGCCCCGTATAGACCTGCGTCCCCTGTCCCTCGAGATAATCCACCGCATCACAGTAGTCGAGATAGAGTTGAGTATCCTTCCCCTCCGAATTTTTGTTGTGTCTGTCAAACTGGATGAGCGTTTCGATCGGATAACTGTAAAAGATCCCGTTGCGCTTCCCGCCCGAACTGCTTCCGACAAATCCCGAGATATGATCTTCATCCGAGTGGGTGGAAATGACATACTCCAGCACGCCGTCCGTGCAGTATTTGTCGAGATATGCCGCGATCGTCGGCACGTTGCCCTTGCTGGGGCCGGCGTCGATGAGCACCTCGGTGTCGCCCACCTTGATGAGCGCGCTGTCGCCGCTCGCCTTGACGCCGGGGGCGATGAAGTGGATGGAAAGATCCGCCGACGTGATCTCGGCGAGATCGCCGCTCACGACTGCGGGCGGATCCCCGGTCTCATTCCCGTCAGGCTTTTTCAGCCCCGCCAGGAAGCCGTCCACCTCCTCTTTGAACACAAACAGATACAAGACCACGCAGACAGCGACCAGGACGAGCAGGATGAGAAAGATCGTGAGCGCCGCCTTCGGGTGTTTTTTGACCGCGTCGCGCGCTGCGCGCTCCGCGGCATTTTTTCGCTTTGCCATACGTTACCTCAATATTGGAATTTCAGAAAGCTCCAGCTCATTGCGGGAAGCCGGAGCGTCACGCGCGTGCCGTCCTTCACGGCAGGAAGCTCGCGCGCCTGCGGAACGACCGTCTCGGGCGCGTCAAAGGAGTTGACCGCAAACAAATCGTTCGAAGTCATTTCCAGGTATTCCGACGCGCGCAGATCGCCGAAGGAGCGCAGTTCGAGCGAGACCTCGCGCGCACTCTGCGCATAATTGCAGACGGATACGCACACCTCGCGCTTTGCCGCGTCGTGCGTGACCGCTTCGTTGATGCAGCGCGCCGTGCCATACATATTCTCGAAGACGTCCGAATCGGAGATCGTGCGCACCGTGACACCGCTCGCATTGTTCGCAATCGTGCGGAAGGGATAAAAGGAAGTCTGACGGAACACCCTTCCCCCCTTCTCCGTCATGATGGGCGCAATGACGTTGACGAGCTGCGCAAGGCAGGCGGCGCGCACGGCGTCGCAGTTATTGAGCAGCGTATTCATGAGCCCCGCAAAGACGAGCGCGTCCTGGAAGGTGTACACGTCCTCCAGAAGGTGCGGCGCACGCTTCCAGAGCGGTTCCATGCGGGGCGCCGTGACCGTCCAGATGTTCCACTCGTCAAAGCTGATCCCCACGCGCTTTTTGGAGCGCTCCTTTGCGCGCACATACTCGATGGTCGCCCGCAGCGTGCCGATATACTCCGCCATGTCGTCCGCGCTCCCGAGAAAGTCCTCCAAAGGGCGCTTTCTCGACGCGCTGTACATATAGTAGCGGTGCATGGACAGCAGATCGACTGCGTTGTAGGTATGCTCGAGCACCGTGCGATCCCATTCGGGGAAGGTGGGCATCTCGTGGTTGGAGGAACCGGAGACGATGAGCCTGAGCCTGCCGTTCGGGCAGGTCGCGTCGTCCATCTCGCCGTTCGCCCAGCGCATCACCTTCGCCGCCTCGAGCGCCTTTTTGCCGTATTCGTCGGCGGAGAGATGCCCGATCTGCCAGGGGCCGTCCATCTCGTTGCCGATGCACCAGTATTTCACGCCGTAGGGCGCGTCCGCGCCGTTCGCGCGGCGCATCTCGGAGATGGTCGTTCCTCCCGGGTGATTGCAGTATTCCACGAGCTGTGCGGCATCGGAAACGGTACCCGTCCCCATATTGACCGCCATCATCGGCTCGACGCCCGCGACGCGGCACCACCTGAGAAATTCATCCGTACCGAACTCGTTGCTCTCGGTGGAGAACCACGCGAGATCGAGGCGCACGGGGCGCTTTTCGCGCGGGCCGATGCCGTCCTTCCAGAAATAGCCCGAGAGGAAATTGCCGCCGGGATAGCGCACGATGGGAACGTTCAGCTCGCGGATGAGCCGGATGACGTCGGTGCGGAATCCGTTTTCGTCCGCGGCGGGATGCCCGGGTTCATAGATCCCCTCGTAGACCGCCCTGCCGAGATGCTCCAAAAAGGAGCCGAACAGATTTCTCTCGATATTCCCGATCGTCAGATTTGCGTCCGCAAAAATGGTCGTTTTCTTCATATGATCTCCTGAAAAAGTCTTACCCGCACGAGGATTTACACCAATCCGACGGCGGCGGCGATGTTGACGACCGCCTCGTCGATGTTGTGCAGGAATTTGTTGATCGCCTTCTGCGCGCCCGCGTCGATGACGCCGTCCTCCGTCGTGCGCAGCACTTTGATGATCATGTCAAAATTGCCGTAGATGACGACGCACTCCGGATCGAGCGCCTCCAAGACCTTGTCGCTGCTGCCGTGCTGCACGTCGTGCATCTTCTTGATCGCATCGTTCATTTCGGTGAACAGCGCGACGTTCCCGGATGCAAACAGCTCCTTCATGGTGCCGTTGAGCCGCACGAGCTGCGTGAGAAATTCGATGGTCTCCTTGCTTGCCTCTTCATCCATTACAGTTTCACTCCGTTTTTTTCGAGCAGGGCGCGCGCGGTGTCCACGCTGTCCACCCCCGTTCTGTTTTTGATGGGCGCAAATTCCCGCTCGCGCTCCACTTCGAAGGGAAGGCAGCTCCCCGCGCAGCGGATCATGTCGAGAATGAGCGTCTCGAACTTGCAGCCGTTCTCCCTCTCGGGATGAACGAGTTCCCCCGCCTCGTTGAGGCAGGCGATCTTCTTTTTGGCGACATGGACGGGAAGGCGGTCGTCCGCGATCTTTTGCAGCACGTCGGCGCGGAAGAGGTAGTTGAGCGTGACGCCGCACGCATAGACGAGGCGGCCGCAATCGTCGCGCAGGTTCGCCATCTCCGGCGTCAGCTCGTAGTATTCGATGACGCCGGGCTTGCCGTCCTCCAGACAGAGCACGCCGACGCGTTCCTCGGGATACGCCTTCCGGACAAATTTGGCACCCGTCGCCCTGCCGCTCGCGATGGTCGCCCCCACGAAGACGGGATCCGCCATGCGCTGCAGCACGTTGTCGACCGCAAAGACGTTGAACCACTCGACGCCGCGCCGCGCCGCATCCTGCGCAAGCCCCGCGCGGACGAGCGATGCATACCATCCCCCGTTCCCGTTGGGCGAGAGCGCAAGGCTGTCCTTTGCCGACATGAGGAGTTTTCCGTCAAATCCGACCGCAGGTGCCATTTCCTGGCAAAAAAAGGCGATGTGATCGGCGGGATACCCGAAATCATCGTGCTCTGCAAAGAAGGCGCGCGTCGCCGCATCGTTCTCCTCGCTCGTCATGATATAGAGCGGCACAAAGGCGCCGCACTGCGCGACGACATCCTGCAGATTGCGGATGAGCTGCTCAAAAATATACAGCGGATGCGTGATGCCGAGATCGAACGTACCCTTGGGCGCGTCGCTCCCCAGCCGCGTGCCCTGTCCGCCCGCGAGCAGCACCGCCGCGACCTTGCCCTGCGCGATCGCCTCCTTCCCCGTCCGCAGGAATTGCTCCCTGCGCCGGGCGATCTCGTCAAGATCAAGCCCGTCGATGGGCGCGATCTGCCCCTTCGGCAGTACGCGGTGCCCCGCGGCAAGGTCGAGCAGCGACCAGTCGACGCGCGCGATCTGTTCCGAAAGTTTGCGCCTGCCCGCTTCATCCAATTCATCCCACCAGCGCAGAACGTGCTCCTGCCCGTGCGCAGCGAGAACTTCCATCCATTCCGATCTCTTCATTCCAACCCCTGTTTTTTATAAAAACCATACCTGCAGGTCGTTTTCACCGCGATTCGCCCAACCATAATAGGGAATGAGCGTGAGCGTGAACGACTCTTTCTCGGGCGGCAGATAGGAGTAGAGCGCGCCGTCCGTCCGCAGCCGTTTTGCGGGAACGCGCACCCGGACGCCGCACGCGCTGCGTTCGACGACGGCATCTTCGAGCGATCCGATCGCAACGCCGGACAGTTCACCGCCGTTGTCGACGCTCTCCGCGCACAGCACAAGGGGGCCGTACTCGACCGCCCGCCTGCCGCTGTCCGCGCGGACGCGCTCATTGGCATACACAAAGCGCAGGCACATTCCGAAATCCGCCTCGATCGACGTCTCGCCCTCGACGGCAAAGAACAGATAATCCCCCTGCGCCTGCGGCTCCACGAAGGTTCCGTTGACGCGGCAGGAGATCTGCGTCTGCCAGACGGGGATCCGCAGCGCGAGCCGCCCCTTTCCGCGCGCGAGAATACGTACCGTTCCCGCAAAGGGAAGTTCCGATTTCAGCGATAAGTCGATCCCGCAGGCAGATATTTCGGAATTGAGATACTGATTGACGTAGAGAACACCGCCCTCCTCGCCGTAGGCAAAGCCGCCGATCTGCGCGAAGAAACGCACGAGATTGGGCGGGCAGCACGAGCAGTCGAACACCTCGACGCGCTCCAAAAGCGGCTTGAAGGGCATCCCGGGCACCGTGCGCGCATAGCGGGCGTACGCCGCATCTCCCTCCAGCGGGTTGACGTAGAAAAACCCTTTCCCGTCCAGCGATTCCGCACCGAAGATGTTGTTGTAGAGCGCCCGCTCGATGACGGCATGATAGGAAGCGCGGTTGCCTGCTTCCGCAAGCCGCCCGCAGAAAAACGCGAGCGCGATGGCGGCGCACGTCTCCGCGTATGCCTCGGCATTGGGCAGGTCATAGGGAATGGTGAACCGCTCCCCGTACCAACCCGAACCGACGCCGCCCGTCACATACAGCTTATGCCGCACGATGTCGTCAAAGAGCGCGCGCACCGCGTGCCCCACCGCCTCGCGCTGTTCGCGCACGGGAAGATGAGACTGGTCGTATTCCCGATCCATCCAAGGGTAGATCTCTTCCGGCTTTGTTCCGCGCTCATCGAGGAAAAACTTTGCAAGTTCCAGATATTTCTTCTCCCCCGTGTGCCCGTACAGCCGCACGAGGGCAAGCTCGATCTCGGGATGCCCGCACGTCGTAAAGCCCGTGTCTCTGCGCACATAGAATCGCTCATAAATGTAATCCGCATACCTGCGCATGGCGGGCAGCAGGTTCCCGTTCACCCCGCAGGCGTCGAGCGCGACGGCGGCTTCAATGAGATGCCCCGCGCAGTACAGCTCGTGCTCGGTGCGCTCCATAAAGATCCTGTCGGGCTTGTATACCTGATAGTAACTGTTGAAATACCCGCACGGGAGCTGGTTTCGGACGATGGTGTCCACCGTCTCGTCGATGATCGCCCGCACCTCTTCGTCGGGAAATTCCCGCTGGAGGTACGCAGCCGCTTCCAACCACTTGGCGACGTCGGAGTCGAAAAAGATGTGCGGCGGCTTTTCCCGCTTCTCGCAGCGGAGCGCGTCAAAGCGTCCCGTCTCCGAGAAGCGTCGGTAAATGTTTTTGAGCGAGGCGGTCGCGTTGCGGCGGCGCACATCCTGCCAGAAGCCATCCGTGAGCGTGACACGCGAAAAATTGACAGACGTCATACGTTCCTCCCCTGTCTTCTATTATAGAGAAAACGGGCGGGAATGTCAATCCCCGCCCCGTAAAATTCACTTGCCTTTTTTCAGGAGGAAGGCGCCCGCGCGATAGCTGCCCTGCTCGGTCACGCGGATGCCGCCGTCAAAGGAGAACGCAAGATCGGTATAGCAATCGACCAGACGGTACCCCTCGGCAGAAACGAAGAGCGGCGCGCCGCCGTTCTCGAGCAGATGCACGATCACGAGGCGCTCGTCGCCGTACTCCTTTTGGTAGACCTGCCGTCCGTGCGGCGCACGGTAATACCCGACATTGCAGTCGATGCCGATAATATCGCCGTCCCGTACGATATGGCGCACCTTGCGGTAAAACGCCAGCCCGCGCGAGATGAGCGCCCGCTTTTCGGGCGTAAGATGCAGCACGTCGCCCGAGAGGCAGATGCGCCCGATCATGGCGGCACACAGCGAGTAGATGGTACGCGAAGGCGTGTCGCCGTCACGCAGTACCGCCCAGATCTGCTCCTGCCTTGCGGGGATGACGTGGGAGACGTTCGCCGCGACGAGCGGGATCTCCGCGCACTCGTGCGCATCCGAGAAGGAGCACATGGAGACCATGCCCATGCGCTTCGGCTCGATGCGGCTGCCGCCCGAGGAACAGTTCTCGATGACCATATCGGGCACGGCGGCGCGGATCTTTTCCAGCCAGCGAAGACTCTCCTCGGCGACCTGCCGCCCGCCCTCCCCGACACTCTCCGCCCCGTCGCAGCCCATGCCGTAGGTATCGTTGTAGTCGATCTTGATATATTGAAAGTTGTTTTGCGTCAGAAAGTCGATCATACGCGAGGACAGATAGCGCTCGACCTCCTCTTTCCTCAAGTCGAGGAAACGGCGGTTCTTGCTCGTGATGACGCTTCCGTCCCGCCGGAGCAGGAGATCATCCCGCCAAAACGCCTCGGAATCCCGTCCGACGACTTCAAACTCGAACCAGATGCCGGGGAGCATCCCCTCGGCGCGGATGGCGTCGGATACGGCGCGGATGCCGTCCGGGAAGAGCGCGCGGCTCTGCTGCCAGTCGCCGATCGCGTTGCACCAGCCCTTGTCGTCCGGCTTGTACCAGCCGCAGTCGATGACGAAATACCCGATCCCGAAGCCCCTGATCGCCTCGAGGATGGCGCGGACGTTCTCCTCGGAGGGACAGCCCCACGTCGTACAGTATTCGTTGAAGAGGACGGGCATCTCCTCCTCGCTCTCCGGCACGTCGAGACGGGCGTCCTGCTCGTGCACGAGCGCGTTGCACGCGTCGAGGAGGCTCCCCTTCTTCACGCACACGAACGCCTTTTCCGTCTCAAAAGTCGCACCCGCGGGGATATTTTTCCGCCAATGTCCGAATTCGTAGTCCGCAAGCCCCGCGGAGAGCGAGCAGGTCTCCTTCTCCTCATAGAGTTCCATCTGCCAGGAACAGGGCGCCTCGAGCTGCACCGCCCAGACGACGCCCGCCTCCCCGTCCTCGATGGCGGCGAAGGGATAGTAGCCGCGGTTTGGCATACTGCCGACCTCGCCCCACTTCTCGACTTTGACGCCGTAGCGCGCCCAGCTCATGTCCATGCCGAGCGCGGAGAAGGCATCCGTCTTGAGACGGCACTCGCGCGACCATGCGCTCGTCATGCGGTGCAGCTGCAAGCCGTACGTTCCGCGGCAATCCGCGGAGGGCGCGGCGATCCCGCTCAAGGAGAGCGACGCAAGAAATTCAAGCGTGCGCTCCTCCCCCGTACAGTTCTCATAGCGCACCCATATGGTGAACACCCCCGTCGCGGGGGAATAGCGCAGAAAATGCGTGTAGAGGTTGCCGCGACCGTCCGAGAGAAGGGTCGTGACGCCCCTCTCATCCGCTGCCTGCGACTCCACAAAAAGGAGCGACGAGGCGCGGTTGCGCATCGTGACGCCGAAGGTATAGTCGATGAGTCCCTCGTCGCCGGTGAATGCGACCTGCACGAGGCCGTCGCAAAAAAGGCGTGCGGGATCGACTTTTTCCTCCTTCGGGTACATGGCAAGTCCGACCATCGTCTTGCCCTCATGCCCCTCGACGGGGCACTCCGCATAGTAAACGGCGGTATCGCCGAACAGATATTTTTCAAAAAACATGATCGATAAAATGAGGGGCGGTACGCCGTACCGCCCCCGCTTCGTTCCTTTGCTTATTTGCGCTTCCAGATGACGTCAGACCACATGAGCTGCTTTTTGAACTCTTCGATCTTGGTGTTCTCGTCGATGACGACGACCTCGATGCCCCACATATTGCCGAGGTCGACCATCTCCTGCACGGTGATCTTGGAGGAGACGACCGTGTGGTGCGCGCCGCCCGCATAGATCCATGCCGCAACGCCCTCCTTGAAGTTGGGCTGATACTTCCACATCAGACCGCCGACGGGAAGGTTGGGCATCTTGTGCGGGTACTTGACGAGTTCGATCTTCTGCACGATGAGGCGCAGTCTGTCGCCCATGTCGATCATGGAGACGGCGACCGCTTCGGGCGCGGAAATGCCCTCGAACACGAGGCGCGCGGGATCGGACTTGCCGCCGATGCCCAGAGGATGTACCTGGATCTGCGGCTTGGTTGCGGCGAACTGGGGAGAAACTTCCAGCATATGCGCGCCGAGGCAGAGCCCGTCAACGAGATCGTAGGTGTAGTCCTCCATGAGCCCCGTTCCCGTCTCGCCCGCCATGTACTGCATGACGGCGCCGAGCGCGGCGATCTTCCAGTCGCCCTCCGCACCGAAGCCATAGCCCTTGCTCTGCAGATCCTGGATGGCAAGCCCGGGCAGCTGGTTCATGCCGTGCAGGGAACCGAAGTGATCGACGATGCCGATGTAGTCGCCCTTGTCCTCGCAGAACTTGTCGATGGCGATCTCATACTTCGCCTGCTCGCGGACGACGTCGATGCGCTTGGTGCCCATCGTGTACTTCTTGTCGTACTCCGCCATCATGGCATCCACTTCCTTATCCGTGACCTTGTCGATGTAGTCGACGAGGTCGCCGATGGGATAGTAGTCGACCTGCCAGCCGAGGTCGATGTGCGCCTCCACCTTGTCGCCCTCGGTGACGGCGACGTCGCGCATATTGTCGGAGAAACGGCAGACCTTGACGTTCTTGGAGAACGCATAGCCCGCGGCGACCTTGCACCAGGAAGCGAGCTGCTTCAACGCCTCCTCGTCCTTGTAGTAGCCGACGACCACCTTGTTGTCCATGCGCAGACGGGTGACGATATAGCCGAACTCTCTGTCGCCGTGCGCCGCCTGATTCTCGTTCATGAAGTCCATGTCGATGGTGTCATAGGGCAGCTTCTCGTTGTACTGCGTTGCGAAGTGGCACATGGGCTTCTGCAGGAGCTTGAGCCCCTTGATCCACATCTTCGCGGGCGAGAAGGTGTGGCACCAGGTGATGATACCGATGCAGTTGTCGTCCGCGTTGACCTTCTTGACCGCCTCGACGATCTCGTCCGAGCTCTTGCACGTCGTCAGATATTTGACGGTGACGGGCATTCTCTCGTTGACGTAGTTCGCCATCTCCTCCGAGTGCTGCGCGACGTGCGCGAGCACGTCGTCGCCGTAGAGGGTCTGGGAACCGGTGAGCCAGTACACGACATAGTCTTTCATGTTCTTGAGCTGTTTCATAACTGTTACCTCATTCCTTAATATCGTTTTTATTCTTTCCCCGAAGCCGTCGGAGCGCGGATGCTTACTTCTTGATCTGCCCGTAGTAGGCGTTCTTGCCGTGCTTTCTCAAATAGTGCTTGTCCATCATGAACTGATCGGCACGCTGCACGTTGGGGTTGATATGCTCGGTGAGGAATGCCATCTTGGCGACCTCCTCGATGACGGTCGCGTTGTATACCGCGTTGTCGCCGTCCTTGCCGAAGGAGAACACGCCGTGGCTCTTGATGAGCACGCCGGGCACCTCCAGGGGCTTGATGTTGTCGTTTTTGAACTTCTCGATGATGGCAAGCCCCGTGTTCTTCTCGTACTCCCCTTCGATCTCCTCTTTGGTGAGCGATCTTGCGCAGGGAATGTCGCCGTAGAAGTAGTCGGCGTGCGTCGTGCCGTAGAAGGGAATGGCGCGCCCCGCCTGCGCCCATGCGGTTGCGAACGTGGAGTGCGTGTGCGTCACGCCGCCGATGTCGGGGAACGCCTTATAGAACTCGACGTGCGTGGGCGTATCCGACGAGGGGCGAAGATCCCCTTCGACGACTTTTCCGTTCAGGTCAACGACCACCATGTCCTCTGCCTTCATCTCGTCATACTCGACGCCCGAGGGCTTGATGACGATGAGCCCGCTCGCGCGGTCGATCTCCGAGACGTTGCCCCATGTGAACAGAACAAGCTTGTTCTTGACGAGATCGAGGTTTGCCTTCAACACTTTTTTCTTCAATTCTTCCAACATAGATGAGATCCTCCTGTTTCAGTATTTGAGCGAACGGGTCGCCTCGCGGACGATGGGAAGTCCCGCGACGTAGCGCTTTTTGAACTCCTCGAACCCTGCGACGTCGGCGGGATCGGGTGCGAGCGTGACGCCCTCCTGCCCCGCGAAGACGCGCTCGTCGAGGTACTCCTCGAGCGTTTCGCCCTCGTTCTTGGTCACGAGGTAGTTGGCGAGGATCGCCATGCCCCATGCGCCGCCCTCGCCCGCCGTCTTCATGACGGTGACGGGTGCATTGATCGCGGCGGCGAGATAACTCTGCCCGACGCGCTCCGTCTTGAAGAGCCCGCCGTGACCAGTGATGCGGTCAAGCCCGACGCCCTCCTCTTTGAGCATGATGTCGCATCCCACCTTGAGGGCGCCGAACGCCGAGAAGAGATGGGTGCGCATGAAGTTGGCAAGGTTGAACTTGCCCTCCGCGGTGCGGACGAAGAGCGGCCTGCCCTTCTCCACCTTGGTGACGTGCTCGTTGGACACATAGTTGTAGGCGAGCAGTCCGCCGCAGTCCTTGTCGCCCTTCTCCGATTCGAAGTAGAGCATATCGTAGAGCTTCCACTTGGGGATGTCCACGCCTGCGAGCTTTGCGAATTCGCCGAACAGGTTGACCCAGCCGTTGATATCCAACGTGCAGTTGTTGCAATGCACCATGCCGACAAGGTCGCCGACGGGCGTCGTGACGAGGTCGATCTCGGGATAGGGCTTGGAGAGCGGCTTTTCGAGCACGATCATCGCAAAGACGGAAGTGCCCGCCGAGACGTTGCCCGTGCGCTTTTTGATGGCGTTGGTCGCGACCATGCCCGTGCCCGCATCCCCTTCGGGCGGGCAGAGCGGCACGCCGGGCTGCAGCGTCCCCGTGGGATCGAGGAATTTTGCACCCTCGGGCGTGAGCTTGCCCGCATCCTCGCCCGCAAGCAGGATCTCGGGCAGAATGTCCTCCACCTTGAAGGGAACCCTCCCCTTGACGAGGTTATTGAACTTGTCGAGCATCCCCTTGTCGTACTGCTTGGTCGCAGGGTCGACGGGGAACATTCCCGACGCTTCGCCGATGCCGAGCACCTTTTTGCCCGTGAGCATCCAATGCACATACCCTTCGAGCGTCGTCTGGAACACGATGTCTTTGACGTGCGTCTCGCCGTTGAGGATCGCCTGATAGAGATGGGCGATCGACCAGCGGGCGGGAATATGGTAGTTGAACAGCTCGGTGAGCTTCTCCCCCGCTTCCGCCGCCGTGTTGTTGCGCCAGGTACGGAAGGGAACAAGGAGCCTGTCGTGCTTGTCAAAGACCATATAGCCGTGCATCATGGCGGAAATGCCGAGCGCGCCGAGCGTGATGAGTGCGATGCCGTACTTTTCCTTGACATCCTTTGCGAGCTGCGCATAGCAGTCCTGGATGCCCAGACGGATATCGTCAAGGGTGTACGTCCAGATGCCGTTGTCATGGCGGTTCTCCCACTCATGGCTGCCCGATGCGATGGGCGTGTTCTTCTCGTCCACGAGGATCGCCTTGATGCGCGTGGAACCAAACTCGATCCCGAGCGCGGTGCGGCCGCGTTCGATGCAAGTTTTCGCGTTGTTCTCCATAGTTACCCCCTATAGTTTTGCTGCTTTCGGTTATCCTTATTATAAGATAAAACGCGTGAAATTTCAATAGCTAAATGCAAAAAAGTACCTCGGTTTTTGAAGTTTTTTGAAAGCGTTTCCATGCAAGAACGCCCGCAAAAAATGCGGGCGTTCCGACAGTCGCCAAATTACTTCTGTTCGGGCGTATGCCACTTCCAGTCGCGGATCTCGGGCAGATCTTCGCCGTACTCCGCAATGTAGTTGCGGTGCTCGACGAGCTTGTCGTTCATCATCTGAACGAGGAAAGTGCCCTTGTTCCCGAGCTGAGGAAGGCTCATCATCGCCTCGCGAACGAGGTGGAACCGGTCGATATGATTCTGAACGCGCATATCGAAGCCCGTGGTGATCGTCCCCTCTTCCATGTACCCGAACACCTTGATGTTGCGGTTGTGACGGGTATAGGTAAGCTCGTGGATGAGCTTGGGATAGCCGTGATAGACGAAGATGACGGGCTTGTCCTTGGTGAAGATCGCGTCGAACGCGTCATCGCGCAGACCGTGAGGATGATTCTCGTGCGAGTCGAGCTTCATGAGGTCGACGACGTTGACGAAACGGATCTTGAGATCGGGCATATAGTCGCGCAGGATGGTCGTCGCCGCGAGCGCTTCCACGGTGGGCGTATCGCCGCAGCACGCCATGACGAGATCGGGCTCCTCGCCCGCGTCGTTGGACGCCCACGGCCAGACGCCGATGCCCTGCGTGCAGTGCTTGACCGCCTGATCCATCGTCAGCCACTGATAGGTCGGGTGCTTGGACGCCACGATGACGTTGATATAGCCCTTGCTCTTGACGCAGTGGTCGAAGCAGGACAGGAGGCAGTTGGTATCCGGCGGCAGATAGCAGCGGATGACGTCCGCCTTCTTGCAGGTGACGTGATCGAGGAAGCCGGGATCCTGGTGCGTGAAGCCGTTGTGATCCTGCTGCCAGACGTTGGACGTGAGGATGAGGTTGAGCGAGGAGATGTCCTGTCTCCAGGGCAGCTCGTTGGTGACCTTCAGCCACTTTGCGTGCTGGGAGACCATGGAGTCAACGATACGGATGAAGGACTCGTAGGAGGCAAAGAACCCGTGACGGCCCGTCAGGATATAGCCCTCCAGCCAGCCCTCGCACATATGCTCGGACAGGTACGCATCCATGATGCGGCCCTGCGGCGCGACGTTGTCGTCCTCGACGTAGAC
>CALVWN010000055.1 GCA_944367415.1 uncultured Clostridia bacterium
CCCGTGTTCTACATCAACGACCTGCTGCCCCATCTGGGCGGGGAGCAGATGACCAAGACGGGCGGAAAGATCATCGAGGGCGAGCAGCTCAACGTGGTCGTGGGCGGTCTGCCGAACGCCGACGCCGAGGCGGGCAAGCGCATCAAGTTCACCGTGCTCGACTATCTCAACAAGGAATACGGAATGTGCGAGGAGGACTTCCTCTCCGCAGAGCTCTCCGCCGTTCCCGCCTTCCCCGCGCGCGACATCGGCTTCGACCGTGCGCTCATCGGCGCGTACGGGCATGACGACAGAGTGTGTGCCTATCCCGCGCTGACGGCGGTCCTCAACGAGGAGAGCGAGCACACCGTGCTTGCCATGCTCGTGGACAAGGAGGAGATCGGCAGCGAGGGCACGACGGGAATGCAGAGCAAGATCTATGAGGACCTGATGGAGGAGATCAGCGTCGCGCTGGGCGCCAACTTCCGCAGGGTGCGCTATGCGTCCAAGTGCCTCTCGTCCGACGTGACGGCGGCGTACGACCCCAACTTTGCGGGCGCGTTCGAGAAGATGAATTCCGCCATGCTCTCCTGCGGGACGTGCATGAGCAAGTTCACGGGTTCGCGCGGCAAGAGCGGTTCCAACGACGCCTCGGCGGAATTTGTGGGCGAAGTCAGAAGGATGTTCGACAAAGAGGGCGTCATCTGGCAGACGGCGGAGCTCGGCAAAGTGGACGGGGGCGGCGGCGGAACGGTCGCCAAGTTCCTCGCCAACCTCAACATCGACACCGTCGATCTGGGCGTGCCCGTCATCTCCATGCACGCGCCGTGGGAGCTCATCTCCAAGGCGGACCTTTACAGCAACTATCTCGCCTTTGTCGCGTTCATGAAATAATTTGTCTGAAATCAGGCGCGCCCGAAGCCATTGCGGCTTCGGGCGCGCTTTTGCGTAAAAGAAAAAATGCCGTCGGGCGGCAGGAAAAAGGGCATAAAAAAACTGTGAGGGCTTTTTTTGTTGCAGACTACCGAAGCGGAAAACGGGCAGGTGACTCCCGCAAAGCAACCTTATGGCACACGCACCTGTCTGTTTAGTGCTGCTGTATCCCTACCCTGACACGGTTCGCAGGGGTACGTTGCATAAGACCTTGCGATCAACATTCCTTACCCGACGCAGCCTTCCATAGACGGCACCGAGAAAAGCGTTCGGCTCTGCTATAGCGGATTGCAGATACAGGGCACCGCTGACTCCCCACCTATCACAGCACCAATAGGATAGCACATTTTCCTGAAAAAAGCAACCGAAAACGCCGTCCGAATTTCAGACGATGCGATGGCGGACGCGTCCGTTTTTGAGATGGCGGACGGGGTAAGCCTGTTCGGGGGAGGGCGCCGTCTGCGCGGGCGTCTCCGCGGTCTGTTCCGTGCGCAGGAGCGCGGCAAGTTCTTCCGCGGTGCGGCGCAGTTCGCGCTCGATCCGGACATAATGGATGCACCGCCACACGATGACCGCCGCGCCGGCGCACACGAAGGGGAGACCCCAGAGCTTGTCAAGCCCCTGTGCGAACACGAAGCAGGCGACGGCGGCGAGGACGAGCGCGCTCACGGCGAACCACGCGGCGCGCAGGCGGGGGACATCCCGGCCCGCGCTCTTTTCAAGACAGGATTCCAATTTTTTTCTGAGTGCTTCCCGCCGGGAAAGTCGATCGTTTTCCATGAAATACCCCTGTTTTTACAATATTATAGCGGAAAGTTGTAAAAAAATTTACACAAAATTGTAACGAAAATGTAATAAGTTCGCGAACGGAAAAATTCTGTGTTTTGCGCGTGCGGAAATCGGGCGAAACACTTGTCAATTCGACAAAAAGGTGATATAATCAATCGACTTTATAGAGCGTCATTGCGACGGAGAAATATATGGATATCCTGCGATTCGGGTTCCGGTATTGGAAAAGATACCTGCCGCTCTCTCTCCTGTCAAAACTGTTCAGCCTGGTCGCAATTTTGTGCGACCTGACCCTCCCGCTGCTCTCGGCGGGGCTGCTCGACTATATCATCGCATACGATCCCGCCGACCCGCCCGCTGCGGGGATCCTCGATTTTCTCTATACGGGCAACCTCGGCGCGCCCGGGACGTGGCAGCTCTTCGGGAGCCTTGCCGCCATCTTCGCGGGCGTTTTGTGCATCCGCCTCATCTTCCTTTACTGCAAGAACGTCACCTTCCAGTGGTGCGGGTTGCGCATGGAGTGCGTGCTGCGGGAGGAGACGTATGCAAAACTTTTGAACCTCGACGGCGAGACCATCGCCCGCTACAACATGGGCGAACTGCTGACGACGATGAACCGCGACACCATCATCTTCAAGGAGATGTACTCGCGGATCTTCATGAACATCTTCGATTCCGTCGTCGTCATTGCCGTCTCCATCGCGCTTCTGGCGACGCTGGATACCTATCTGCTCATCATCCCGCTCGTGCTCATGCCCTTTATCGTCATCGCGCTCGTGTGCTATCTCAAAAAGGCGCGCAAAGTGTTCGCCGCCATCCGTCAGGGGTACTCGGAGATCAACCTCGACGTGCAGGAGAACGTGGACGCCGTGCGCATCGTGCGCTCCTTTGCGGCGGAGGACGAGGAGATCAGAAAGTTCGACAAGTGCAATCAGAATGTCTGCGATCTGAGCTGCCGCGAAGTGCGCCTGTCCGCCAAGTTCAACTCCATCTTCACCGCCTTTCAGCAGGTGGGGTATGTGGGGACGGTCGTCATCGCGGTGCTGCTCGTCATGAGCGGTCAGATCGCGCTGGGCGCGCTCACGGCGGCGACGACGTACGTCACCAAGATCATCTCGCATATCACGCAGATCTCGCGCTCCTTCTTCACGATGCAGAACCAGCTCGTCTCGGGCGGGCGGCTCAGGCGCTTTCTGACCGAAGAGAGCGCCGTGCCCGACTGTCCGTCCGCGCGCGTATGTTCCGCAAAGCCGCACATCGAGCTCAAGGACGTCAGCTTCACGCTGGGCGAAAAACAGGTCTTAAAGCACATCTCCCTCGACATTCCCTACGGCAAGAAGGTGGGGCTGATGGGGGGAACGGGGAGCGGCAAATCCGCGCTCCTCAAGATGCTCTCCCGCATCTTCGACGCGACGGCGGGGGAGGTGGACATCGACGGCGTCAACATCAAGGAATACCCCCTCGAACAGGTGCGCGCAGAGTACGCCTATGTCTTTCAGGATGTCTTCCTCTTCTCCAATACGGTGGACGCGAACGTGGCGTTCGCCCGCCCCGACTGCACCGAGGAGGACGTGCTCCGCGCGACGGAGATCGCGCAGGCGGCGCGCTTTGTCGAAAAACTGCCCGACGGATACGAGACCATCATCGGCGAGCGCGGCATGGGGCTTTCGGGCGGGCAGAAGCAGCGCATCTCCATTGCGCGCGCGCTCGTCAAGGGCGCGCCCGTGCTCATCCTCGACGACGCCTCCTCGGCGCTCGACATGGCGACCGAGAAGCGGGTGCTCGCATCCATCAAACAGCATTGCCCCGACAACACGCTCCTCATTGCGACGCACCGCGTCTCCTCCGTCATGGACTGCGACGAGATCCTCTTCCTGCGCGACGGGGAGATCGTCGAGCGGGGAACGGCGCAGGAGCTGATCGACCGAAACGGCGCGTTCGCGGCGATCTGGAAGCTGCAGACGAGCGACGGTCAGCTCGACGATTCGTCCTACGGGGCGGGGGAGGAGTGAGCCGTGAAGCGCAATACCTATTACATGGATGAAGTGGTCACGACGGAGAAGGTGGACGTCAAATACTTCAAGCGCCTTCTGACCCGCATCGTGCCCTATAAAAAACTCTTTCTCGTCGCGCTGCTGCTTCTGACGTGCTCCTCGCTCGTCGCTCTCCTGCCGCCCTTCCTCATCCGCGCCATCGTCAACGACGTCATCCCCGCCGGGGAGGAAGCGCGCGCGCAGCTCATCCTCTACATCGTCGCGCTGGGCGTGCTCGGCGTGCTCACGGCGGTGCTGCCCTACTTCCATCAGCGCATCATGGGCACGCTCGGGCACAAGATCATCGCCGACGTGCGCAGAGAGATCTTCCTCAAATTGCAGGAGCTGCCCTTTGAATACTACGACAACCGTCCTGCGGGGAAAATTTCCATCCGCGTCACCGACTACGTCAACGAGCTCGCCGACTTTTTCACCGACTATCTGCTCAACCTGATCGTAAATATCCTCAAGATCGTCGCGGCGACCGTGTTCATGCTGTGCATCAGCCCCGTGCTCACGGCGGTCATCTACGCTGCCGCCATTCCGCTCACGATCTGTGTCTACTTCATCAAGCGTGCCGTGCGGCGGCTCTTCCGCCATCACCGCGCCAAAAACTCCAACCGCAACGCCTTCATCGTCGAGTCCATCATGGGCGAGAAGGTCATCAAAAGCAACAACCGTTCCGCCTTCAACCGCGCCGTCTACAAGGATCTGCAGGAGGACAGCGCAAAGACGTGGATGAAGATCGTGCGCCGCAACGAGCTGAACGCGCCCGTCTCCGAGCTGTGCTGGAACGCGGGCATCCTGGGCATCTATGCCGTCGCGCTCGCGCTCATCGGCGGCGGGGCGACCGCCATGGCGGGCACCGTCATCGCGTTCACCCTCTATACCTCCATCTGCTCGGAACCGCTCCTCCAATTCACCGCCATCCTGCAGCAGCTCTCGCAGGTCTCGGCAAACCTCGAACGTATCTACGAAACGGTGGACACGCCCGTCACCATTCGCGACGCGGAGGACGCCGTTCCGCTCGAAAACGTCGTCGGGAAGGTGGACTTCAACGACGTGACCTTCGGGTATGAACCGGGCATCACCGTTTTGGAGCATTTCGATTTGCACGTCGCCCCGGGCGAGAAGATCGCCCTCGTCGGGCCGACGGGCGCTGGCAAGACGACGGTCATCAGCCTGCTGACGCGCTTTTATGACGTGAACGAGGGGAGCGTGACGGTGGACGGGCACGACGTGCGCTCCGTGACGCTGCACTCGCTGCGCAGAGAGATCGGCGTACTCATGCAGGAGCCGTTCATCTTCAAGGGGAGCATCCTCGAAAATATCCGCTACGGCACGCCCGACGCGACGGACGAACAGTGCATCGCGGCGGCGCAGGCGATCTACTGCGACCGCGTCGCGCAGCGCTTCCCCGACGGTTACAACGCCATGCTCGGCGAGCGGGGCGAGGGGCTGTCGGCGGGGGAGAAGCAGCTCATCTCGTTTGCGCGCATCGTGCTCAAAAATCCCCGCATCGTCATCCTCGACGAGGCGACGAGCGCCATCGACTCGGAGACCGAACTGCTCATCCAGGCGGCGCTCGACCGCATTCTGGCGGGCAAGACGAGTTTCATCGTCGCGCACCGCCTCTCCACCATCCGCAAGGCGGACAGGATCCTGTTCATCGCCGACAAGGGCATTGCGGAACAGGGATCGCACGAAGAACTTATGGCAAAGAAGGGCAGATATTACGCCCTCAATCAGAGAAAATAAGATCAGAGATAAGGAGAGAAGATCATGGCAGATTGCACACACGACTGTTCCACCTGCGCGAGCAACTGCTCGTCGCGCGACAAGTCTTCCTTTATCAAGCCCCTGCACGAGGGGGCGCGGGTGAAAAAGACGGTCGCCGTCGCGAGCGGAAAGGGGGGCGTGGGGAAATCCCTCGTCACTTCGCTGCTCGCGGTGCGCTCGATGGCGCGCGGATACCGCACCGCCATCCTCGACGCGGACATCACCGGCCCCTCCATCCCCAAGGCGTTCGGCACCAGACTGCGCGCGACGGGGGACGAGGGCGTCATCTATCCCGTCCGCACGATGGGCGGGCTGCAGCTCATGTCGATGAACAGCCTTCTGGAGCATGACGACGACCCCGTCGTCTGGCGGGGCACCCTCATCGCGGGGGCGGCGGTACAGTTCTGGACGGACGTCTTATGGGAGGACGTCGATCTCATGTTCCTCGATATGCCGCCGGGAACGGGCGACGTGCCGCTCTCCGTCTTCCAGAGCATTCCGTTGAGCGGCATCATCGTCGTCACCACGCCGCAGGATCTCGTCGAGATGATCGTCAAAAAGGCGGTCAACATGGCAAAGATGATGAACGTGCCCGTCCTGGGGCTTGTCGAGAACATGAGCTACTTCACCTGCCCCGACTGCGGAAAGCGGCACGAGATCTTCGGCCCGAGCAAGGCGGAGGCGCTCGCGAAGGAGTACGGCATTCCCGCCGTCGCGCGGCTGCCCATCGATCCGAACGTCGCGCGTCTCGCCGACGAGGGGAGGATCACCGAGGCAAACACCGACGCCCTCGCCGAGGTATTCCTCGCCGTCGAACGGGCGCGGGAGATCGAGAACTTCACGGCGTAAAAAAAAGAGACGCCCCGCGGAGGATCCGCGGGGCGTCTCTCGTTAAAAGAGCTTTTTGATCATTTCCGAGACGTATCGCACGGGAACAAGTTCGATCTTATCCCGGAATTTTTCGCACGCCTTCTTGTTTTTTTCGGGGAACAGCACGCGCTTGAAGCCCATTTTCAGGCACTCGTTCACGCGCTTGTCGGCAAAGCTGACGCCGCGCACCTCGCCCGTCAGTCCCACTTCGCCGAAGACCGCCGTGTATTTGTCGACGGGGGTCATCCGTTCGGCGCTCGCCAGCGCCGCACAGACGGCGAGGTCGGCGCTCGGCTCGTTCAGGCGGATGCCGCCCATCGCATTGAGATAGATGTCCTGCGTGCCGAGCGAAAGCCCGCACCGCTTTTCGAGCACGGCGACAAGCACCACGAGGCGGTTGAAATCGACGCCCAGCGACATCCTGCGCGGCAGCCCGTAGGCGGTCTTGCACATGAGCGTCTGGATCTCCACCATCATGCAGCGGTTGCCCGTCTCGCTCGGCGTGACGACGGCGCCCGCCGCCTCGCCGCGGCTGTCCGACAAAAAGAGGGAGGAATAGTCGGTCAGCCCGAAGATGCCCTCGTCCGTCATCTCAAAGACGCCCACCTCCTGTACCGAACCGAAGCGGTTCTTGACGGCGCGCAGGATCTTGAAGTTCTCCGTGCGCTCGCCCTCGAAATAGAGCACGGCGTCCATGATGTGTTCGAGCACCTTCGGCCCCGCCAGCGTGCCCTCCTTGGTGACGTGCCCGACGATGAAAAAGGTGATGCCGCGCGACTTGGCGATGCGCATGAGCCTTGCGGCACATTCGCGCACCTGCCCGACGCTGCCCGCCGCCGACGTGAGCGCGTCCGTATAGATCGCCTGGATGGAGTCGACGACGACGTATTCCGCGTCGAGGATGGCTTCTTCGGCGTTTTCGAGGTTGGTCTCGTTGAGCAGCATGAGGGAGTCGGCGTCGATCTTCAAGCGCTCGCAGCGCAGTTTGACCTGCGAGCAGCTCTCCTCGGCGGAGAGATAGAGGACTTTGTGCTCCTTGGAAAGATGCGCCGCGACCTGCGTTAAAAGGGTGGATTTGCCGACGCCCGGATCGCCGCCCACGAGGACGAGGGAGCCGCGCACGATGCCGCCGCCCAGCACGACGTCCAGCTCGGAAATGCCCGAGGAGACGCGCTCGTAGCGCTCGAACTTGACCTGCGAGAGGGGGGTTGCGCGCGACCCCATGCGCAGTGTGCTCTGTTTCTTGGCGGCGGGGGCGGGAGCGACCGGCTCCTCGGCAAGCGTGTTGAACTTGCCGCACGCGGGGCACCTGCCCAGCCATTTGGGGGAGACGTATCCGCACTCCGCGCATACGAATTGTGTGGTGTTCTTTGGCATAGGGATTTAGAGGTTTCCTTTTATTTTAAGTGTAATTATGAGAGGCACATGGTCGCTGTACGCAATCCAATCATGAAATGTGCCGATTGAAATTGTATCGAGCATTTCTTTTTGTGCAAAGCAATAGTCAATATGAAAGGGGTGGTTTACATTTTTATGAAAGTATAGAGTAGCAACATTTTCTTTACCATGCTCTGCATTGTTGAGCGTATGCCAAGCGGAGAACAGTCCTTTTGCCTGCAGAGCTTTTACAACGCCGCTATGATTTTTTATGCCATGAGATTTATCCCAAATGGCATTGCTGTTGAAGTCTCCTGCAATAGTTGTTGCTTGATCAATGGAATTATTATAACGCAAAATAAAATCATAGAGATCTTCAATATAGTTTGGTTTATGAGTCCAAACGCCTAATATTTTCCCGAAAGCAGTTTTCAAGAGTATAAAATCGTGAATTGACTGAAAATCAGAATAACATTCAGACACAAGAAGTTCTTTTTTCAGGAAGATAGCTAATCCGCGGCGATCGGACTTTCCCGTCCAAAAATGCTGATATTGATCATTAAAATCAGCCGGAAACAAAAATACCTTCGGATTTTCACATTCCTGAATAATGTAGCAATCTGCATTGTATTGGGTCAGCAGGTGTGCTTTTTTTCGGAAGGCTCCGTTGCAGTTCCATGAGATAATCTTCATTGGCGGATGAAAAAGAAATCGTTTCGGTCAAAAAGTGATTTTATACTTTTTGAACAACAGAGGCGGTTTTTAAGTTCCCTCCCCCTCACGAGATTTCTTTTTGTCAGTTCAAAAAGAAATCTGTGAACCCAGCATTGCCGTCGCAAAACAGGTGATGCCCTTGCCTTCGCCGACGTAGCCGAGTTTTTCGTTGGTGCCGGCGGCGATGCCCACGCAGCGCTCCGCAATGCCCAGCGCCTCGGCGACGCGCGCCTTCATGTCCGCGATATAGGGCGCGAGGCGGGGACGCTCGGCGACGATCGAGATGCTCACGTTTCTGACGCCAAGCCCTTCGCTCTCGATCCGCTTTACGACCTCGTGCAGCAGCTCCATGCTGTCCGCGCCCGAAAATCGCTCGTCCGTATCGGGGAAAAAGTAGCCGATGTCGCGCATTCCCGCCGCCGAGAGCAGCGCGTCCATCAGGGCATGCAGGGCGACGTCGCCGTCCGAATGGGCCTTTAAGCCGTGCGCGGAGGGGATCTTCACGCCGCACAGCATGATGTGGTCGCCGTCTTCGCGGAAGGCGTGCGTATCCACCCCGAACCCCGCGCGTTCGGCGGGGGCGAAATCTTCGGGGTAGGTGAGTTTTTTGTTGGCGCGTTCCCCCAAAAAGAGGCGGGGCGGCTCGGCGTAGGCGGCATAGACGCCGCTCTCGTCGGTGAACGTCCGTCCGTCCGCGCGGGCGCGCTCGAGCGCGCCGAGGAGTTTGGCGCGGTAAAATCCCTGCGGGGTCTGCACGGCGACGAATTGCTCGCGCGGGGGAACGTCGACGATGTTGCCGTCCAGCACTTCCGCGACCGTGTCCGAGAGGGGAAGGGCGCACACGCCGCTGCCGTATTGCTTCACGCAGGCGATGCACGCCTCGATGATCCTGTGCGAGAGGAAGGGCCGCGCCGCGTCGTGGATGAGCACGATGTCGGCCTTCGCCGCCCGCAGCGCGTTGTAGACGCTCTCGCTGCGCGTGCTGCCGCCCGCCACCGTACGCGCATTCGGATAGGGGGCGAGCAGGCGGGCGATGCGCGCCTCCTCCTCGGGGACGCAGGCGACGATCATCTCGTCCGCATAGGGGGAGAACGCCGCCAGCGAATAGCACAGAACGGGCAGCCCGTTGTATTCGCGCAGCACTTTATTTTCCGCGAACCCCGCCCGCGTGCCGCGTCCCGCCGCACACAGGACGGCGGCGATCATGCGATCACCTCGTAAAGGGATGCCGCGTCCTCCTTCTTTACCGTCTCGCGCAGTTCGAGGATGCGGAACCGGAGGGCGCCCGACGAGAACTGCAGCTCGACGACGTCGCCGACCTTGACGCGGTGGGCGGGCTTGACCTCCCGCCCGTTGACGGTGATCTTGCCCGCCGCCGCGGCCTCCTGCGCCACCGTGCGGCGCTTCAAGATCCTGGAAACTTTCAAAAATTTGTCGATTCTCATGTTTTTTGCCCGAATTCCCGAAAAATTCATTTTTTTCGCGAAAAAGCGTTTGACATCTTTTCGCGCGTGCGCTATAATAACATACTGTATCACTATGCTCAAAATGCGGTTTTGCGCCTTTTCGCACAAATCGGACGCGCGCCGCGGGCGGAATTTTCACCGCCGTTTTCCCCATTATACCGCAATTTTGCGGGCTTGTAAAGGGGAGAAGCAGCTTTTTCACGGACAATTCGATTTTTATCGATGAAAAGATATACTCGGTAGATCGTAACAAAATAACACGAAAAAGGAGTATATTGCCGAGATGAACTTACCCATCCAAAAGTACGGGAAGACGGAGCGCCGCAAGTTCGGGAAGATCGACGAAGTCATCGACATCCCCAACCTCGTCGAGATCCAGAAGGACAGCTATGATTCCTTCGTCCGCGAGGGCATCGGGGAGATCTTTGAGGATTTCTCGCCCATCACGGACTTTTCCGACCACTTCGAGCTTCACTTCTTAGGGCATGAGTTCGGGGACACCCCCAAGTACGACGAGAAGGAATGCCGCAACCGCGACGCGACGTATGCGCTTCCGCTGCGCGTCAAAGTGCGCCTCGTCAACAAGGTGAAGGACGAGATCATCGACTCGACCGTCTTCATGGGCGATTTCCCGCTCATGACGGACAACGGTTCCTTCATCATCAACGGCGCGGAGCGCGTCATTGTCTCCCAGCTCGTGCGTTCGCCCGGCGTCAACAACGTCGCCGAGACAGACAAGACGGGCAAGAAGATCTACGAGACGACGGTCATCCCCAACCGTGGCGCATGGCTGGAGTTCAAACAGGATCCGCAGGGCGT
>CALVWN010000056.1 GCA_944367415.1 uncultured Clostridia bacterium
AATTGCTTGCGTCCGAACGCGATTTATATTAAAATAGAGAAGTATCTCGCAAGGGAACGCATTCCAAAACGACAAAGTACGGGAGCCGCCCGGCCCCCGACGGAAAAAGGAAGACCTATGGCATTCGATCCCAAGAAATTCAGACGCCGCTTTGCTGCGGCACTCACGCTCGCGCTGTCGGCAACGCTCACCCTGAGCGCCCTTGCCGCCTGCGCCCCCGCTGCCGATGACTCGACGGAGGACGAAGAAGAGACGACGACTTCCCAGACGGACACCCAAAAGCTCCGCAACGGGAACTTCGAGTTCTACTCGGAGATGGACGTCGAGGACGTCGAAGAAAAGCGCGACCTCATCAGCTCCCCCACGAGCTGGTCGTTCACGTCCGGTTCGCCCACGTCCGACACCGCCTCCGGCATCATCGACACGACGGAATGGAATTACCTCTCCGCCTCCGGCAGGGAGTTTACTTCCGTCGAGGACGCCGTCGCACACTGGACGGACGAGAACGTGACCGCCTATGACAGGCTCAAGTTCCTCCACGATTTCGAAGACGAGATCGACGACCTCGACGCCGATTCCGAGGCGGCGGAGCTGTTCGACGAGTACAACTACTCCATCGACTTCGACGACGTGGAGACGCTCTCCGAGATCTCGCAGGTGCCCACGGCGCGTCCCGGCGCGGCGGAGGGCGAGAACGCCATCCTCATGATCCACAACTCCCGCACTTCCGACAACGTGCTCGGCACGGGGCAGTATTACACCTCCTCCACGAGCATCACGCTGAGCGCGGGCACGGCGGCGAAGATCTCCCTCTGGGTGCGCACGGACGATCTCACGCACTACTATTCCGACAATGAAGACACCGCCGTCAAGGGCAACGCGGGCGCCTACATCCGCATCAACCAGACGGTTGGCGGCACGACGCTCGATCCCGTGTACATCGAGAACATCTCGACGAACGGCGAGTGGAAGGAATACACCGTCTATGTGCGCGCAAATTCCTTCACCTCCACCTCCTTCACGGTGCTGCTCGGTCTCGGGCAGGGTTCCTCCGACCAGCGTCTCGAGTATGTGAACGGCTACGCCTTCTTCGACGACGTGAGCTGCGAAGTCATCTCCTCCGCCGACTTCGATGCGGCAGAGGGCAACGCGTTCTGCTCCATCGACAGCGAGGAGAAGGACAAGCGCTTTGAGGGCAACACCTACACCGCCTGCAAGATCGACCTCGACGCGGATCTGGGCAGCGCGGACGATCTCGCCATCGGCGAAGACGCCGTCGCCATCACCGTCGATCCCGACGGCGGCAAATCCAACGTCGTCTACAAAGGCCCCTACGACGAGGACTACGCCGAGGTCACGACTGCGGCGCAGCTCGCGGCGGACACAGCAAACAACGCCTACCTCAAGAATATCTACGACAGCGACTTTGCGGGCAAGTTCCCCTTCGAGGGCAATGACGACATGACGGTCATCATGCTCATGTCCGTCTCGAGCGCGCCCTACACGGCGGCATCGCAGCCCTACACCCTCGCGGCACACACGCACATGATGGTCTCCTTCTGGGTCAAGACGAGCGAGATCGGCGGCACGGGCGCTTCGGCGACGCTGGTGGACGGCGAGAACCGCACGCAGATCTCCGCCTTCGACTCGACGACCGTCGACACCGTCGACATCGACGACGAGACGAAGGACATCTACAACGGCTGGGTGCAGTGCTTCTTCTTCGTCTCCAACGAGACGGACAGCGCAAAGACGTTCACGCTCGAGTTCTCCTACGGCCCCACCGACGTGGCGAGCGCGGAGCAGAGCAGCTATGACGACGGCTATGCGGCATTTGCGAACTTCGAAGTGCTGCAGGACGTCAACGCAAAATATATCGACTACGCCTCCGCAGGAACGTATTCGCAGAAAGTCTCCCTGACGGGCGCCGTGGACAACGATTCCTCCTTCGACGCCGCAGGCATCAACCAGAACAAGGATATCCGCAACACCCTCGCGCCCACCGCCAACTTCACGGCAGTTCCCAACGCGAGCAAGTCCATCGTGACGGGCGGCGTGGACAACACCGCTCCCGCGGGGCTGGAGTACGGTCTTCTCAACGCGAAGTACGCAGCCACCTATCTCGCCTCCGACGCCGCATGGTCGGCAGCGCTCAACAATATCGCCCTGGGGAACGACTACACGGACGCCTCCCTCTCGGCGGAAGAGCTGTGGTGGGCGAAGATCTTCGGCGACTACACGTCGACGGGCGAAAAGGCCTCCTCGCGCGTTGCCAACCAGCCGCTCGTCGTCCTCAACACGACGGGAGAAGAGATGAACGCCTTCGGCTTCCTCTCTGCAAGCACGACGATCGCCGCGGATTCCTACCAGCGCATCTCGCTGCGCGTCAAGCTCTCCGAGGGCGCGACCGCGACCATCTACCTCATCGACACCTCCGACGTCAAGAAGGGATACAACGATCCCCTCACCCCCGTCCTTCCCGCGGTCACCTTCTGGTATGACGACAACGGCAATATCGTCAAGGGCGACCCGACTTCGGACGACTACAACGCCCGCACCGACGTGCTGTTCTACCGCGCCGACAACGGGCTGTTCACCAAGGCGGGCAGCGACGAGAACCTCTACTACGCCAACCTCAAGAACTACACGACGGACGAGGCGCAGAACCTTCTGGCGGTCGACGCGGACGGCAACACGACCATCGCGTTCTACTACCACGACGGCAAGTATTACGCCTACCGCACCGAGACGAGCCGCGGCGAGTACACCTATGAACAGGAAGTGCTCGACATCTACGACTCCCTCACCGAGGCGGAGCGCAGCGATCCCGACTATGTGCGTTACGACTACGCCGGTCAGGACATGAGCAGCTACGCGAGCGTCATCACCGTCAAGGGCACGGCGGAGAATGCCGGCAAGTGGATGGACGTCACCTTCTACGTCCGCACGGGCAACACCGAGAAGAACTACCGTCTCGAAGTGTGGGCGGGCTCGCGCGACTACACGGTCGCCGAGGACGGCACCGTTACGCCGACGGGCGCCAAGATCCCCGCGAACGGCTACGTCTTCTTTGACGACTACACCTCGACGGACGTCTCCGACAACTACGACGCCCTGCGCGACGAAGTGGTGGAAGACCTCAAGGAAGCGGGCGGCATCGCCGCGGACGAGAACCTTCCCGCCGAGAACGCGCTCTATTACACCTATACCTTCTACGACGCAAAGGATTACCTGCGCTATGACGCCACGACGGACGAGGAGGAGCTGGGCGATCCCTACGGATCGTACACGCAGTCCTCGTACACCGAGAGCATCGCATGGCTCAAGGCGGGATCGCCCGAAGAGGGCACGACGCTCTTCCTGGACTATGCGACGGCAGACGTGACCGTGGAAGCGGACGATCTGACGACGGACACCGACGACGGACACGATCACGACCACGACGACGGAACGACCGAGACCAACGTCTGGCTGATCGTCTCCTCCGGCGTGCTGGCATTCGCCCTCGTGTTCGCGATCGTCGCGATCATCGTGCGCCGCGTCTCCAAGAAGGTGGGCAAGCACACGAAGATCAAGCCCGTCAAGGACACGCGCATCAAGCCTGCCAAGAAGGCGGCGCCCGAGCAGTCCGAGCCGGAGCAGCCCAAGGATGAAAACGATCCTTACAACGAATGATCGAAAAAGCTCACGCAGACCGCGTGAGCTTTTTTTGCGCCCCGCCGATCCCGGCGGGGCGCCGTTCCGTCAAGGCGAAATTCCATGCAAGTTGCACCAAAAATTTTACAAGTTCGTTACAACTTTATGGAGACTTTTCGCGGGCATTGTATTATAATAGAAAAAGTATATGGAGTGAACGAAATGCCGGCGATCTATGCACACCGCGCCTTCGGCGAGGACGTCAGACGACGTCTTGACGGGGCGCGCTTCCCCGAGATCGGCGCCTGCCCCGACAGCTTCGCGCTGGGACTGCACGGCCCCGATCCCCTCTTTTACTATCATCCGCTCCGCGCAAACGCCGTCAGCCGACGCGGGAACCGCCTGCACGAGGAGAGCGCCGCGCCCTTCTTCCTGCGGGCAAAGGAGACGCTCGCCGGACGGCACACCCCCGCGGCGGACGTCGCCTATCTCTACGGATTTGTCTGCCACTTCGCGCTGGACAGCGTCTGTCACCCCGAGGTCGCGCGCCGGATGGAGGAACATTCCCTCTCGCACGCGGCGGTGGAGGCGGCGTTCGAGCGCGCGGTACTTCACCGCGACGGACTTGATCACCGCGCCCGCATCGCAGATCACGTCCGCGCGAGCGAGGAAAATATCTCCGCGCTTGCGGCATACTGCTCCATAGAGGAGCGCGAGGCGAAACAGGCGATCCGCTCGATGATCTCCTGCTCCCGCCTGCTGCGCGCCCCGAACGGGGCAAAGCGCGCCCTGCTCACCGCCGCGCTGCGCCTTGCGGGGAGCAAGTCGGTCATCGACATGATCGTTCCCGCCCGCCCCTCGCCGCAGGCAAGGCAGGCGGCGGAGGCGCTGCTGCCCTGTTACGACCGCGCCCTGCGGAAGGCGGAAGAACTGCTGGAAAACTATCGCGCCTGTCTCTTTTCGGACGGCACGCTCGACATACGATTTACGTCCAACTACGAATCGGAGGAATTGCTATGAAACGACTGACGCCCGAGCGCAAGCTCGAGTGGAGCTGGATCCTGTACGACGTGGGAAATTCCGCGTTCACCCTGCTCATCAGCGCCATCATGCCCATCTACTTCAACTCCTATCTCGCCGCAAATGCGGGGATCGACAAAACGATTGCCGGCTCCTATTGGGGATTTGCAACGGCGATCACGACGCTGTGCGTCGCCGTATTAAGCCCCATCTTCGGCACAATGAGCGACTTCCGCGGCTACAAGCGCCCCATCTTCATGCTGTTTGCGATCCTGGGCGTCATCGGCTGCGCGGCACTCGGCATCCCCATGCCGTGGCTCGTGTTCCTCGTCGTCTTTATCCTGACGAAGATCTTCTATTCGGGCAGCCTCGTCTTCTACGACGCCATGCTCGTCGACGTCACCCGCTCCGAACGCACCGACATCGTCTCCTCCAAGGGATATGCCTTCGGCTATATCGGCAGCTGTATCCCCTTTATCGCGAGCATTTTGCTCGTCAATTTCTCGCCGCTCGACACGCCCGTCGCGATGGCGCTCGCCACGATCGTCAACGCCGTGTGGTGGATCGGGTTCACGATCCCGATCATGAAGAACTACCGCCAGATCCACTTCGTCCCCCGCACACAGCACGCCGTGCGCGACAACTTCAGGCGCCTGTTCTCCGTGTTCACGAAAAAGTCGGATGTCCCCAACAAAAAGGGCATCATCCTCTTCCTCGTCGCCTTCTTCCTCTATATCGACGGCGTGTACACCGTCATCGATATGGCGACGACGTTCGGCACCGCGCTCAAATTTGACGAGACGCAGCTCGTCCTCGCCCTGCTCCTGACGCAGGTCATCGCCTTCCCCGCCGCCATCATCATGGGAAAACTTGCGAAGAAGGTCAGGATCGACGTCCTCATCCTTATCAGCATCATCGTCTATACGGGGATCGCAGTCTTTGCCGTGTTCATGTACGACGAATGGCAGTTCTGGCTGCTTGCGTGCGTCGTGGGGCTCTTCCAAGGCGGCGTGCAGGCGCTCTCGCGCTCCTACTTCGCCAAGATCATCCCCGCCGACCAGTCAGGATGCCTGTTCGGCATCCTCGACATCTTCGGCAAGGGCGCGTCCTTCCTGGGAACGATGCTTTCAAGCATCATCATGAACACGACGGGTTCTGCGAATCTGGCGGCGATCCCGATCGCCTGCCTGCTTGCCGCGGGCATCGTCGTATTCCTGTTTGCGGCAAAGGTCAACCATCCCTTCCTCATGAAGAAGGCGCAGGAGGAGGAGCGGGAAGAAGCGCTTCCCGCCGCCCCACCTGCGGAACAGCCGCAATAACCAAAAAAACGCCCCGAGGGGCGTTTTTTTATTGCAGTACCTCGCGGGCGAGCGCGGCGACCTCCTCCGTCGTCTGCGCCGCGAACAGCCTGCGCTTTGCCTCGGCGGAACCCCGCCTGCCCTTGCAGTAGAACGCCGCCATCTTGCGCATGAAGACGAGCGCGAAATGTTCGCCGTACAGAGTGCGCGTCTCCGCGAGCTGGCGGGCGAACAACTCGGACATGGGGGGTGCCTCGCGCCCCGTGATGCGGGCGAAGACGCAGGGATCACAGAGCGCCGCGCGGGCGATCATGCCCCCGTCCGCGCCCGTTTTGCCGAGCATCGCGTCGAAGTCCTCCCGGCTCCCGATGCCGCCGTTTGTGATGACGGGGATGGAGACGGCGTTCTTCGCTGCGGCGATGGCGGCGTAGTCGGGTTCGCCCGCGTACACCTTGTCGCGCGTCCTGCCGTGCACGGTGATCATGCACGCCCCCGCCCCCTCGCACAGGCGGGCGAACTCGGCGGCGCACTTGTGCGCTTCGTCGATGCCGATGCGGAACTTGACGGAGATGCGCTTGCCGCTCTTCACACAGGCGGAGATGACCTTCTCGGCGAGCGGGAAGTTCTCGAGAAGGGCGCTGCCGTCGCCGTTTTTGACGATCTTGGGCATCGGACAGCCCATGTTGATGTCGATGAGGTCGAAGGGCGCGAGCAGCTCGCTCTCGCACGCCATGCGCATGATGGCGGGATCGCTCCCGAAGATCTGCGCCGCCTTGGGGGATTCCTCCCCGCAAAGGAGCAGTTTTCTGGTCTCCTCGCTGTTGTAGTACAGTCCCTTCGCGCTCACCATCTCGGTGAAGGTCAGCCCCGCGCCGAGGCGGGCGCACATCGAACGGAAGGGCAGATTGGTGTAGCCCGCGAGCGGGGCGAGAAAGACGTTGTCGGGGCACACCATGCCCGCGATGTCAAGGCTTGCAAGCACGTTCCGCCGCCTCCGTGTACGCCGCCCGCTCCGCCTCGGAGAGCGCGTTGACGTCCTTCCCGTCCGCTCGGACGAGCGCCTCGAAGGCGGTGTAGCGCGCCTGCCGCACGCGCACTTCGTCGAGGAGCGCCTGCTCCGCCTCCGTCCCCGTCGCGTAGGCATACTCTGCCGCGGCATACAACAATTTCCCGAGCGACGCATCGTCCCCCGAGAGCGCGTCGAGCGCCTTCTCAAGGTGCGCCTTCGCCTCCTCCGCGCTCACCTTCCAGCCTCCCTTTGCGGTGCGTTTGGCGATCTTCTGCGCGCGCAGCAGGGCGGGGAAGACGGCGGGCACGTCGTTGACGGCGTCCGAGAAGGTCGTCTGGTGCTTTTCCGCCATTTTATTTTTATCCCACACGCTGAGCGCGCCGTCCGCGCCCGCCGCCCGATCGCCCCCGAACACATGGGTGTGGCGGTCGATGAGCTTGCGGCACAGCGCCGTGATGACGTCGTTCATCGTGAAGTGCCCGCGCTCCTCCTCGATGAGGGTGTGGAACGCCGCCTGCATCAGGACGTCGCCCGCCTCCTCGCACATCTTGTCGGGGTCGTCGGCGTCGATGGCGTCGACGAGTTCATATGCCTCCTCGATGGCATTGATGCGGATGCTCTCGTGCGTCTGCACGCGATCCCACGGGCAGCCGTCGGGCGCGCGCAGGCGGCGCATGACGGTGAGGAAATCTTCAAAGTCGAATTTCTTCTTCTCGAGCAGCGGCTCGTCGGGCAGAACGAGCGCACACGTCATGTCATACTCGGGCTGCCTGTCCGCCTCGTACAGCGGGATGCGCAGCGCGCGCTCCCCGCACACGAACAGCGCGGGCGCCTCGTCGCCGAAGCGCTCGGCGAGCGCGAGCTTGACGTCCACCGCGAGCGCGCGGTCGGCGAGGTCGTAGACGACGAGCGGACGGACGAGTTCGGTGCGGTCGACGTCGACGGCGGCGACGGCGCCGAAATGCCCCCCGATCCCCGCGCGCGCCGCGGCTGCGGCGCTCTTGGAGACGCCGGGATACACCTTTGCCCCCTCCCGCGCCGCGAGAATACAGGCGATGCGGTCTTCAAACGTGCCGCCGTCCGCGCAGTAACACACCTCCCCCCGCTTTGCCGCAGCGGCGAGGAGGCGCACCGCCTTCCGGACAAACGTGTCGTAGTTCCGGCTGGAGGCATAGAGCGCATCCAGGCTCTCAAAGGGGATATCGGCCTCCCGCAGGCTGTCAACCGAGGGATGCGTTGCGGTGCGCACGAACACGGCGTCCGCGCAGCGGAGTGCGGCGAGCGCATCCGGCGTCAGCTCCCCCTTCTTTGTTCCCGTTCCGATGATATGCAGCATGGCGTATCTCCCGTTTTTTTCTTACAGTATAGAACAAATCGAGGAAAAAAGCAACCAGATAACAGCTCTGTGCGGCGATCGCCGCGCCCGTGATGCCGAGCGGCGTGCCGCCGATGAGGACGACCTGCAGCGCCGTCTTGACGGCGAGCGCGCACAGCATGGCGCAGGCGGCGCACCCCGCGCGCCCCATCGCCGTGAGGCAGGCGGACAGGGTGTCGACGGCGGCAAGCGCCGCCGCCGAGACGGACATGAGCCGCAGCAGGCGGACGAGAAGCGCGGCATCCGGCGCGGAGAGCGCGGGAAACAGCCGGCGCACGGCGAGCGGCGCAAAGACGAGCAGCCCCGCCGCGCAGGGCAGCGCGAGCGCAAAGGTGACGAGCAGCACGAACAGCGCGCGGCGGCGCGCCTCCTCCTCGCTGCGCGCCATGCAGGCGGCGACGGAGGGCACGGCGGCGGCGACGATGCCGCTGCACAGCGAGGCAGGCAGGGAGACGAGCGAGAGCGCGCTGCCCGCATACAGCCCGTACAGATGCACGGCGCGCGCCGTTCTTCCGGCGAGCAGGCGCACGACGAGCACGCTGTCCGCCATCTGCGACGTCGGCAGCAGCGCCGCATTCACCATCGCGGGAAGCGCCGAAACAAAGAGAACGCTGCCGTGATTTCTGCGCACGGGCAGCATGACGCGCCGTTCGCGCGTGCGCATGAGCAGCACGGCGAGCGCGCAGATTTCCGAGAGCGTGACCGCGAACAGCGCGGCGCGCGCCGCGCGGGCGGGGTCGTCCGGGAAGCGGGAGGCAAGCAGCAGCCCCGCGCCCGCCTTGACGAGCTGTTCGACGATCGCGGAGAGCGCGGAGGGCGTCATCTCCCCCTGCCCCTGCCACCAGCCGCGCAGCACGGCGATGAGCGCCACGGGCAGCACGGCGGGCGCGAGGGCGAGATAGCAGCCGACAAGCCCCTCGTCCCCCTGCAGCTGCGCGACGGGACGGGCGAGCAGGCACATCGCAAGCGACGCGAGCGCCCCCAGAAGGGCGAACACGCGCATCGCCGGCAAGAGCGTTTCCCCCTGCCGCCCCGCCGCCCGCTCCGCCGCCACCGTGCGCGCGACGACGGCGGGCACGCCGGACGAGGAAAAGGTGAGCATGAGGCAAAAGAGCGGATATGCCATATGATACAGCCCCTCGCCGTACCCGCCCAGAAGATTGGCGAGCGGGATGCGGTAGAGCGCGCCGATGCCCTTGGCGAACAGGCCGCCGAGGGAGACGACCGCCGCGTTTTTGAAAAATTTCGCGTATTTCATGATGTAATTGCGCCGCGCCCCGCGGGGCGCGGCGCTCCGGTCAGATAAACTGGCTCGCAATGATGTCCGCCGTCAGCCGCGCAAGTTTTACGCAGGACGCCTCCATCACGGCACCTTCCTCCTCGGAGAGGAGGATGACCGCGCCCAGACAGTCGCCGCTCGCGACGATGGGCACGACGAGCTGCGCCGTATACGTCTCTTCGCCGTCGCGCACGACGGGCAGGATGCGCGCCCCCTCGGCAAGGCTGGCAAGATGGCTCCTGCGCGCCGCCATGAGTTCGGTCACTTCGTCGGAGACGGCGTGTCCCAAAAGCGCCTTCCTGCCCGCGCCGAAGGCGTGCAGGACGTTGTCCGTATCTGCAATGGCGGCAAGGTAGCCGCTCTGTTCGTGCAGCGACTTTGCCGTTCCCTCCGAGAAGCGCTCCACCGAAGCGATGGGCGAATACTTCTTGAGCATCAGCTCGTCGCGGTCGGTGAACAGCTCGAGCGGGTCGCCCTCGCGGATGCGCAGCGTTCTGCGGATCTCCTTGGGGATGACCACCCGTCCGAGCTCGTCGATCCTTCTCACGATCCCCGTAGCTTTCATAGTTACCTCCGTGTACTGTCATTATGGCGCAGGCGGAAATTTCTATGCAAATTACAAAAAAATGCCGCGCCCCCTCTTTTTTCTCTTTTTTCAAAAAAATCTGCGAATAGGGAGAAAAAACGCTTGCAATTCCGCGCGGGATATGGTATAGTAATCAAGCTACGTCGGAAGCATAGCTCAGCTGGGAGAGCATCTGCCTTACAAGCAGAGGGTCACAGGTTCGAGCCCTGTTGTTTCCACCAACACAGCGCGGAATCATATTAAATGCGGGAATAGCTCAGT
>CALVWN010000057.1 GCA_944367415.1 uncultured Clostridia bacterium
TGGCGGCACCTTGGGAAAGTGCCGCCTTCGGGCACGGAGCTTGCGCTTGCAATGCAAGCTCCTTATTTCGAAACGCGCGCACAGCACACCGTGCTGTGCGCATGAATGCGTTTCTCAACCTCTTCCCAAAAAGTTCTCCGATCCTTTTCGGGAGCCCTGTTTTCCGCAAGGCAAAGCAAAAAACTCTGCAAGATGTCCTTGCAGAGTTTTTTTGTCGCGGATGCGATCCGCGCTTTTTTGGGTAATACCAACGTCTCTCCCGCTCCTCACGCATGCGCACGGAGCTTCCCCGCGAGAGTGAAGCCGAGAAAGACGAGAAGGTCGATCGCAACGATGGTCGAGCCGACGGGCGTGGAGAGCCAAATGGAGAGCAGTACGCCCGTGACGGCACACACGACGGAGACGACGGCGGAACAGACGACCACGAGGCGGAAGCTCTTGAAGACGCGCATTGCCGAGAGTGCCGGGAAGATGACGAGCGCCGAGATAAGCAACGACCCGACAAGATTCATGGCAAGCACGATGATGAAGGCGATGACGACGGCGATGAGGAGATTGTACGCGCCCGTTCTGACGCCTGTCGCCTTGGCGAACGTCTCATCGAAGGTGACGCCGAAGATCTTGTTATAAAAGAAGACGTACACGAGGATGACGAGAACGGACATCGCAATGCAGATCCAGAGATCGGTCGCGTTCACCATGAGAATGGAGGAGGAGCCGAAGAGCGTCGTGCAGACATCGCCCGCGAGGTTGCTCGCCCCCGAAAAATTGTAGATAAGATAGCCGAGCGCCAGCGAGGAAACGGAGATGAGCGCAAGCGTCGCGTCGCCGTTGAGCTTCGCCTTGCGCCCGCCCGTCCTCAAGAGCAGAATGGCGGCGAGCACGGTGACCGGCAGAACGATGAAGGTGTCATTGAAGTCGAACGCCTGCCCCACCGCGATTGCGACGACCGCCGCGACCGCCTGCCCGCCGAACGCGACGTGCGAGAGGCCGTCTCCGATGAAGGAGAAGCGCTTGAGAACGAGCGTCACGCCGAGCAGTGCCGCGCACAGCGCCGTGAGAACGCAGATAATGAGCGCATACCACACAAACGGAAAATTGAAAAACTGCAAAAATTCGGAAAAGCCGATCACATTCATGCGTACAGTCCTCCCCTTGCAAAGAGTTTGCCGACTTCGCTCGCTTCATACTCCTCCACCGTGCCGAAGAAAGCGCTGCCGTGCAGGACGTGCAGGATGTGCGTCGCATACTCGAGCACGGCGGCGATATCATGCGAGACCATGATGACGGTGATCTTGTCCTCCCGGTTGAGCGCGCGGATGAGTTCATACATATCGGCGGTCACCTTGGGATCAAGCCCCGCGACGGGCTCGTCGAGCAGCAATAAGTTTCCCGTCGCGCACAGGGCGCGCGCCAGCAGCACGCGCTGCTGCTGGCCGCCCGACAGTTCGCGGTAACACCGCCTGCGCAGGCCGAGAATGCCCAGCCGCTCCATCTTCTCGGCGGCGAGAGCGCGCTCCTTCCCGGAATAGAAGGGACGCAGGCCGCTCCTTGCGAGAAAGCCGGAGCGCACGATCTCCTCCACCGTAGCGGGAAAATCCTTCTGCACGGGCGTCTGCTGCGGCAGATATCCGATGGCGCTGCCCTTGCCGAGCGAGCGCACGATGCTCCCGGAGAGCGGCTGCTGCAATCCCAGCAGCGTCTTGACCAGCGTGGACTTCCCGCTGCCGTTCTCCCCGACGATGCAGAGATAGTCCCCTTCCGAGACGGTGAACGAAATATGTTCCGCGACCGTCTTGCCCTCATACCCGAGGGAGAGATCGCAACATTCGATGAGCTGCATACCCCGCCTCCTAATTGAGCGCCTTCTTCAGCGTCTCGAAGTTCTGCCGCATGAGGGCGAGGTAGCTTGCGCCGCTTTCGATCTGCGCCGCCGTCACCGACTGAATGGAGTTCATGACGAGGATCTCCTGATCCTTGGTCGCCGTGTTGTTTCTGATCTGTTGCGCGATGCCCTGATCGGACATCTCGAGCACGAGGATGCAGGGAAGTTCGTTGGCGTCCACTGCCGCCGCAAGGGTGGTGATGACGGAGAAGCTCGCCTCCGTCTCGGCGGAACAGCCCGAAAACGCCGCATAATAGGTCAGATCGTAATCTTCGGCAAGATAGCGGAAGGGAAAGCGGTCGCCGAACAGCACCGTGGTGCGCGCCGCCCCGGAGACCATCTCCGTGTATTCCTCGTCGAGGGCACGGAGTTCGGCGCAGTACGCCTCCGCGTTGCTCCGGTACAGCTCCGCCGCATCGGGGCGCAATTCACACAGCGTTTCCGCAATGGCGCGGCACAGAACGTCTGCGTTTCTGAGGGAGAGCCAGACGTGTTCGTCCACCTCCTCCCCGTGGTCGTGGTCGTGATCGTGGTCGTGATCGGCTCCGGGCACTTCCTCCTCCGTGAGCGCCTTCTCCCCCAGCGTCTCCACGAGGTCGACGGTCTTTTGTCCGGGGTTTGCAGAGGAGGCGGAAAGATCGTCCACCCATCCGTCCGATTCTCCGCCCACATAGATGAAGAGATCGCACTGATAGATGCTGACGATATCCGCCGCCGAAGGCTGATAGCTGTGAAGATCCTGCCCCGTCGTCTGAAGGACGGTCAGATCGACGTCGTCCCCCTCCGTGATGGAACGCACCCAGTCATACTGCGGGAAGGTGGTGCAGACGATGCTGAGCTTGTCGTTTTCGGTGCGCTCCCCGCACCCCGTAAAGCAGCATCCCGCGGCGGCAGCCACGCACAGCGCGAGGGAAATCGTATATTTTTTCATCGTTCACCCCGCAATCGCCGCTTTGCGCAGCTTTTCCAATTTCTGAAAGGCGATGACGGCAAAGAGATTGCCCGCAAGCGCCGCAAGCCCCAACACGAAGCACCAGACGAGGTCGGAGCGAATGGAGCACTGCGGATTGCCGCTGCAATAGACGGGCAGGATCTGACTGCCGCTCATCGAGACTGCGATGATGAAGGTCGCTGCGGTCATCAGAAACGAGAGCGCCGTTCCGATGAGGGAAAACCACGAGAGCAGATACTCCTTTTTGCCGGCAGAGACGAGCGCGACGACGGAAACGACCGCCGAGAGCGCCGCCGCAAGCACCGCGAGGAAGGCGAACACCGCAAGCGGGCGGCACCACGCCTGCGCATAATAGTAGAACGGCACCGCAAGGTTGTCGTACTCCGCCGACGTGAAATTGTCGGAGAAGAGCGCGCGCAGCAGCGCGATCCCGCCGACGGTCACCTCTCTCCCGCCGTTGTCCGTCATGCCGGAGTTGTGGATATAGACGACGTCCGCCGAGAGCGCAACGATGAGCGCGATGACGGCGATCGCCGCCGTCGCGGCGAAAACTGCGAGGAAGAACGGATGTTTCTTTGCGCGCGCTTCCTCGTATTTTTTGCGGTTTTCCTCGCGCGCAAGCTCCCGGCGGCGCTGCTGCGCCCGTTCCGAGGCAGAAAGTTTTCTATGATTTGCCATGATGATCTCCTTTAATTGGTAACATAATATTTCAGTCCCGTTCCGTCGATCTCCTCAAGCGCACGGACACGGAAGCGGTAAAAGTAAATTTGTTCGACGGTCTCCGTCTGTTCGCCGTCCGAATAGGCATAGACGTTGACATACTCTTTCTCGGCACTCTCCAGACTGCCCTCAATGTGGATCCACGTCTTGTCGCCGTTATCCTCGCTCTGATTTCTCGCCGCGGGGATCTCCCCGTCGTAGTCGAGAATAAAGCCGATGACGGTATCGTTCCCGCAGGTGCAGCCGTACCCGGACGAGCATTTCCGCACGCCGCAGGCATACTTCTCCCCCGTCACGGCATCCTCTATCTCATAGACGAAGCAGTCAAGATCGATGGACGCCCCGAGGTATTGTTCGGGAAAATACAGCATATTGGACATGACGAGGAAGAAATTGCTCTCGTTGAGGGAATATGTCTTTTGTGTGTTCCCGTCGGGCGAACAGCCCGCAAGCGCGCCCAAAGACGCCGCCAAAAGAGAGAGAAAAAGCACTGCTTTTCTGATCGCTTGTTTCATAACGCATCTCCTGATTTCATAATCTTTTGAAAAAAGTGCATGAAAAAACAAGGGGGCAGCCTACGCAAAAACAGCCTTCACGGCGGAAGGTTACGATAGACTGCTCCCCTTGTCGGATCGCGTTAATTTGTCAGTTTATCCCTCAGCGATACGGGCGTGGCACACCCGACTGCCGCCCGGCGCCCGACGGACGCCGGGCAGACGACGACCGTTCTTTGCCTGCGGCGGCGCGCCTCCCCGACACGCGGGGCGGCGGCCGGCGTCTGCAGACGCTCGTTGCAGTCGCGAAGCGTCAGGCAGATCGCGCACTCCTCGCCGTTGAGGTGTTCGTGGTAGGTCTGCGTGGCGAGAAAACTCACCGAAAAGATCAGCGTGAGGAAATAGAAAATGGCAGCGCACAGCGCAAAGCGTTGTCTGCGGTTCATGTTATTTCCTCCTTTTGATCATTCGGAGAAAATATAACAGAACTTCTGTATTTTGTCAAGCGCCGCACGGCCAAATCCGCAAAAAATTTCCGCCCGCAATCGCCTTACAGCCGCGGATCGACGGGCTCGCTCTCAAGTGCCAGCACGCCGAACACGCACTCATGCACCCGCCAGAGCGGTTCGCTCTCCGCAAAGCGGTGCAGCGCCTCCAGCCCGAGCGAAAACTCGCGCAGTGCAAGCGAGCGCTTGCGGGAGAGAGAGCGCACTTTGAGGCGGGCGAGATGCTCCTCCTCGAGATACTCCGCGCCGTAGATGATGCGAAGATATTCCCTGCCCCTGCACTTGACGGCGGGCTGCAGCAAATGTCCGTTCTCCTTCGCCGTGAAAAACTCGGGTTTGACGACCATCCCCTCCCCGCCCTGCGCGGTGAGATCGAGCCACCAATCGATCCCCTCCTGCACGCTCTCCGCGCGCTCCGGTTCGACGACCAGAAAGGGCGTTGCGATAAAGATGCCGCCCGTCATGTATTTGCGGATGGTCTCGAGGTGCCACAGATGCGCCTCCTCCGAGAACACCTTCCCCTCGCAGGCGAGAATGTGGAAGGGCGCGACGCGCAGATCCTCCACCCCGCGCACCGTCCAGCAGTATTCGCGATACGCCGCGATATAGCGCTCCATATCCTCCTGCTTTTTGAGATACCGCTCCAGAAGCGCGTGCGGATCGACGTTCTGCCCCGAAGTCGCGGCGCTCACGTCGCGCGAGCAGTTGCTTCTTCCGCAGGCGGCACGCAGCACCTCCACCGCCGCCGCAAGCGAAGCGCGCCCCGCGTTGCCCGTCGGAGCATACTGCCGACGAAGCAGGCTCTGCGCCTTCTCCGACCACGGCATGAGCTCCGCATCGATGCACACCCAATCGGTCGAAAAGTCCTCCCAGAAGTGCGATGCGGACAAGAGCGCGTCCAGGCGATCGAGAAGCGCCTGCTCCGTCTCGCCATCCTCAAAAAAATGCCGCCCCGTGCGGGTATAGACGATCCCGCGCGTGCCGTCCGAGACCGAGAAGCGGCGCGCCGCCGTCTGCGCGTCACGGCAGAGCACGATGACGCAGCGCGAGCCCATGTGTTTTTTCTCACAGACGACGCGGCGCACGCCCGCGTTCCGATAATAGGAAAACGCCTGCGCGGGAAATTCGAGATAGTCCGCCCGGTCGCTCGTCTCGCAGGGCGACATGGTGGGCGGGAGATAGATGAGCCAATGCGGGTCGGCGGCATAGCGCGACATGATCTCGAGCGCCGCCGCGGCGTTGTTCTCGTGGATGTCGACGGAGGGCATGAGCCGTGTCGTGATATGCAGTTTGTGTCCGACATCCCCCACGGTGAGCATATCGTCCATCCCGGGATCGGGTTCCGTGAGCGGGCGGACGGGTTCATAATACTGCCGATGCGCCGCAACGCTGACAAATTCACGCTCCGGATAGCGCATCGCCGTCAGCGCGCCGCCGAACACGCACCCCGTGTCGATGCAGTATGTGCCGTTGCACGCGCGCACCTCCTGCGCGGCGATATGCCCGTAGACGACCGTCGCCCTGCCGCGGTAATCTGCCGCCCAATCGAGGCGGACGGGAAGTCCGAAGCTGTCAAACTCCCCCGTCGTCTCCCCGTACAGGCAGAAATCCCGCACCCGCGCCGAGGTTCGCCCGATATAGTCCTGCCGAAGTCCCGCGTGCGCGATGACGAGTTTGCCGTCGTCGAGCACATAGTGGCTGACAAGCCCGTCCATAAATTCCAGCACCTGCGCGCGGAACGCCTCGCTCTCCGCCTCCAACTCCATGACCGTCCGATCCAATCCGTGTGTCATGGAGACTTCTTTGCCCTTGAGATATTTCACGAGCTTGACGTCGTGGTTTCCCGGAACGGCGATCGCATCTCCCGACGCGACCATCTGCATGACGAGCCGCAGGACGTCCGCGTTCCGCGGCCCTCGGTCGCAGAAGTCGCCGAGAAACGCCGCCTTGCGGTGCTCGGGATGGGTGAAACCCGTACCCGTACGGACATATCCGAGTTTTTCAAGCAGTTCGCACAGCTCCTCATAGCAGCCGTGAAGATCGCCGATCACGTCAAACGGCCCGTGCTCGTCCCTGCGGTCGTTCCAGAGCCGCGTGCGGACGATCTCGGCGTGTTCCGCTTCCTCGGCTGAGTGAAGCACATAGACGAAGCGGAAGCCCTCCCGCCGCAGATTGCGGATGCTCTGCCGCACGTCGCGCGCGTGACGGCAGACGACGCGCTCGGGAAGATCGCGGTCACTGCGGCTGCGGTTGCGTTCCAAGAGCACGTCCTCGGGCAGATCGAGGACGATCGCCGCGGCATGGACGTTCTGCTCTTTGGCGAGGTCAAGCGCCTGTTTTCTCGCACCCGCCTGGAGATTTGTCGCGTCGATGACGGTCAGCCTGCCGTTTTTCAGCCGCTGCTTCGCCGCATGATAGAGAAGGTCGAAGGCATCCTGCGAGACGCTCTGATCGTTTTCGTCGTCCGAGACCATCCCGCGGAAGAAGTCGGAGGAAAGCACCTCGGTCGGTTTGAAATGACTGCGCGCAAAGCTGCTCTTGCCCGAAGAAGTCGCGCCGATGAGCACGACAAGACACAGCTCCGGGATCTCAATTTTCGTTGGCTGCATATTTCGTAAATACCCCCATTTGCGTCGGCGAACCCGCCCTCTCGTCATGCTCGCCGATCTCCCCGATCGTACAGCGATAACCGAACGTCGTGCAGACGTGCTCCGTCCAACGCTCAAATTCCGCCCGCGTCCACTCGAACCGGTGATCGCCGTGGCGCAGCCCGTTCTCCTCCATCGACGGATAGAGCGCGTTGTATTCGCGGTTGGGCGTCGTCACGATGACCGTCTGCGGCGCGGCAAATTCAAAGACGGAGCGCTCGAACGCGGGGATGCGCATCCGGTCGATGTGCTCGATGACCTCCACGACGCAGGCGCAGTCATACCCCTTGAACCGATCGTCGCGGTAGGTGAGCGACGCCTGCATGAGGGTAAGTTTTTTTCGCATCGTCTCGGGCATCCGATCGGGTTCAAGCCGCTGCGCCGCCCTTTCGAGCGCGCGCACCGAGACGTCGCAGGCGGTCACCCGCGCGATCTGCGGCTCCCGCAGCAGCATTGCCGTGAGCCTTCCTTCGCCGCATCCGAGGTCGAGCACGCTCTTTGCGCCGCAGCGGAGCACTTCGTCGCGCACCCGCTTCAGACGGACGGCGTTGAGCGGCGCGGGCGCCTCGCGCGTCTCCTGCGCGTCGCTCTCCTGTTCCTCCTCCGTGCCGTCGAGAAGCTGATCGAGCGCGCGCCTTACATAGCTGCGCCGCATCCGGAAATACCGCCGCGCGATCTTCTCGCGGGCGGGGTGGGACGCAAGCCAGCCCTCGCCGTGATCGAGAAGTTTCCCGATCTCCGACTCTGCCATATAATAATGTTTCTGCCCGTCAAAGACGGGAATGAGCACATAGAGATGATTGAGCAGGTCGCAAAGCCGCACCCGCCCCTGTAATGTGAGATCGATATAGGGCGACTTCCCCCACGCGGGAAAGGCGTCGTCGAGCAGCGTGCGGCGCGTCTCCACCCGATAGCCGAGCGGCGCGAACAGTTCCTCCGCAAGTCCCTCCTCGCCGTTGTCGCGCAGCGACGTAAGACGCGCAGTGAGATCGAGAGGCGCCGCCGAAAGCGCGGGGCGCTCCTTGCACGCGCTGTTCATCGCAGAGCCGAACACGCGCGCGATCGCCGTGCTCATGAAGGAAGTGGAGGCGTACGGGCGGTCGTTCACATAGTCGAACAGACCCCCTTCGCCGCTCCCGACCTTCCCGCGGGCGAGATCGATGGGATCGATGTCCAGAAGGAGCGCCGCCGTCGTGCGCGCATCGCCGACTTCGGGATAAAAGACGTACGCCTTCCCGTAATTGAGTGCAAATTGCTGCGCCCGTGCGGGGTTTTTATGAAGCAGATACCCGAGATCCTGCGTGTTCTGCCCTTCGTAAGTGATCGTCAGCAGCAAAGCGCGATCCCCCTTTTGTCAAAAGATAGATTTATTGTATCATACTTTTCATTGTTACACAAGGGGGGGGAAGCAAATATATTTTGATTTTACAGAAAATTGCGCGCGGGTATGGGTTTTACACGATCAGTTCGAGGGAGACGTCGCCGTTGTTGACGGAGACGTCAAGCGTTTTTTCGCCGCCCTTCTTTTCGGCAGGGAGATTGCTCTCCCCCTTTTTGACGTCGCAGACGATGGAAAAGTCGTCCCAGCCGCCCGCAATGCTGCCGGACAGCCCGCCGTTTTTTACCGTGAACGAGGCGGACGAGCCGACAATGAGGCGCGCCACGTTCACGTCGCCGCCGTCACAGTCAACAGAGATCTCCCCCGCCGCGACATCCGAAAGCGTCACGTTTTCACCGCTCGTCGTGACAACGAGCCACGCGATCGAATCGGGGAGCCAGACGGTGACGGTGCGATACGCTCTGTCGGGCTGAACGCCGAAGGAAGCGCCGCCCGCATAGGTCATCGCGAGCGCGCCGTCCGACTGCACGATCTCATAGACGACCGACGCGCTCTCATAGTAGGAAAGATGCAGGTTCCCGTCCTCGGAGGGAAGGATGTTCACCTCCCGATCGGAGAGGGTGAGCGTGAGCGACGTCACCCCTTCGGCTTCAAAACGCTGCTGCGTGAACGGCTCCGCCGTACAGCCGGAAAGATACATCGCAGCGCAGACCGCAAAAGACAACATTACAACAAACTTTTTCATAGATTGCTCCTCTTGACACCGGGATTTTTTTTGTGGTAGTATCAGGATACACCTTTGTGTTACACAAAAGTCAAGGGGATGAACGCAAAAATGAAGGAATTTTTTTCCATCGGGGAAGCGGCGCACCGCGCGGGCGTAACGACCGAGACGCTGCGGCACTACGACCGCATCGGGCTGGTCACGCCCTGCAAAGTCGACGAATGGACGGGCTACCGCAATTATTCGGAGTCCGATCTTGTGCGCATCCGCGTCATACGGGCGCTGCAGGCGATGGAACTGTCTTTACGGGAGATCGGTGATCTTCTGTCTCTCAACGACTTCCCCGCGATTGCAGCACTCTTGCGGCGCGCGGAGGTCAACGCGACAAGAAAGATCGAAGAACTGCAGACCATCCGTGCAAGCATCGTGCGCGCACGCACATTCTATGAGGAAAAACAGCGCGAAATCACAACGCAGGACAGCTTTTTGCGCGAGTTGCCGCGGCGCGAACTGCTGCTTTCCGACACGCTCACGACGCCCACGGTGGAGACATTCTTCGGCTATCAGCGGCACTTTTTCGCGCAGATCGGCGCGCAGCGGGAGGCATACGCATTTGAAGATCTTGCGGGCGTATTGGAGGAGGACGGCAAAGGAAAGATGTTCGCCGTCTGCACACGCCACCCCGACGACGCGCCCCTCCGCGTCCTCCCCGCGGGGAAATTTCTCTGCGCAAGGTGCAAGGAAGAAGAGCGCGGGAAAACGAGTAAGCGGCTGAAAAACGCCGTGCGGGAGCGGTTTTTGACCGCTCCCGCCTATGCGCTGCACATCGTCGTTCTCACAGGGATTTTGCAATGGGAGTATGAGATCCAGGTTCCGATCGCATAAAAAACGGGCGCCGCACGGGCGCCCGCTTTTTGAGAAAGTCACTTGCGTTTGGGAACTTCGATCTCCATATCGGAATCGGGGTAGGAACAGCAGGGATGGAAATAGCCGAACTTCTCGTCCGCGAGCCTGCGCTTGTCCGCACCCGCAATGGAGAACTTGCCGGAGATGAGACGGCTGTGGCAGAAACCGCATCCGCCCGCACGACACTTGGAGGGAACGGCAAGGCCCGCCCGCTCCATCGCAACGAGCACCGTCTCCCGCGCATCCGCTTTGACGGAGTACGTCTCAAATCCGATATGCACGGTGAGCGCAAACGTCTTTTCGGGAACGTCGCGCGTGCCGACGCAGCCCGCCTCCTTTCTGACGCGGCGAAGCGGCAGTCCCAGCTTTTTCGCCTCTCCTTCCACAAAGCGGTACATCGCCTCGGGGCCGCACATCATGAGGGTGAAATCATCCTGCGGGACATACTTTTTGATGAGTTCCGCCGTGATGAACCCGTGTTCGTATCCCTCTTTTTGCTCGTCGCTCAGGAGATAGACGACCTTGATCTTCTCGCTCTGCAGCGCGTCGAGTTCTGCTTTGAGCGCGAGGTCTTCCTCCGTCCGCGCACCCCAGAGAATGACGAGTTTGAAATCCTCCGTGCCGTCGGCGATCGCCTGCGCCATCGAGTAAAAGGGCGTGATGCCGCTCCCGCCCGCACAGCCGACGACGACGGACGCGTCGCGCGCACCCTCAAAGCAGAAGTCGCCCGAGGGATCGCCGATGAGGAATTTGTCCCCGACCTTCGCCTCGTCGCAGAGATACCCGCTGAAGAAGCCGCACTTCTGCACGGTCACGCCGAGCTTTTTGTCGAGCGCGTCCTTCGGCGCGGAGGAGATCGCATAGGGGCGGGAGACGTCGCTTTCCCCCACCTTGCAGCCCACCGTCACATACTGCCCCGCACGGAAATACATGGGTCTTTCGAGCGCAAAATCGAGCGTACGCATATTCCCCGAGCGCTCCGTGGTCGAGACGAGCGTCGCCGTCTGATAGCCGGGATGCAGAATTTTCGCCGTCTCGTTGACGCGGTAGGTCTTGGGCAGAGGCGTCGGATCCCCTTCCGCGAGCTTCTCGCGGCGCTTGGGCACCATCTTCTTGAAGCGGAGAAGATCCATGAATCCGAAGATCTGTTTGCGGAAGATATACATGATCAGCCCTCCCTCTTGATGTCGCCGACCGTCTGACGTCCGGCAATGTCGCCCGAATGATAGGCGCTCGAATAGCCCGAGAGCCGCATCGCGTACCCGCTTGCAAAGCGCAGCCCGCGCACGCCGCCGCGATAGTCCTCGTCCATCATCTGAAGGCGCGGCATGAGCCCGTCCCAATACTGCGACTCATAGCCGTAGATGACGCCCTGCGGCTGTCCGCAATAGCGGGCGTACGTCATGGGCGTCGCCACCGAGATCTCCTCGATGTGCCCGCGCAGCTTTGCACCCGTATCCTGCTCGAAGCGGTCGATCATGCGGTTGGCGACAAAGGTCTTGGTCTTGAAGTAATCCTGCGGCGCGACGTTCGCCCAGTCGTCCGACATATACAGTGTGGTAAAGTACATCATGGACGTCCCCTTCGGCGAGCAGTCGGGGTCGGCACGGTTGAGGCAGACGGTCGCCTGCACGTCGTTGTCTTTGATGGTGCGCATCGCCTCGTACTGCGCGACGGAGTCCATCGTATCATACAGGAAGTAATTGTGGTTCTCGACGCCCAGCTCGTCGGGCGTTGCATCCAGCCCCAGAAACATACAGAGCCCCCTGCCCGCGAACTTGCGCGCGTTGGCGGCGCGCACCGCCCGTTCGGGCGGGTTGTCCATGAGCTTGCCGTAGACGACGTGAGGCGAACAGTTGGCGACGATGTGGCGGGTCTCCACCTCCGTGCCGTCGTCAAGGAGTACGCCGCAGATGCCGTCCTTGCCTGTCAGGATCTTCACCGCCTCCGTGTTCATGAGCACGGTGCCGCCCAGCTCACGGACGCGCTCGACAAAGGCGAGCGACATCTCGTGCGAACGCGATTTGGGCATCATCGCCCCGCGCAGGATATAGCGGTTGACCATCGACGCGTAGTGCAGAAAGCTCATGTCGTCGAGATTTGCGCCCAGATAGCACCAGTAGGCGCTCAGGATCTGCTTTGCCCGCTCCGGAAGCCCGATCGCGCGGAACACTTCGTTTGCGGAATAGGAACCACAGCGCACAAAATTGCCGTAGTGCTCCACCATGTACGTCGGATCGGTCTTGCCGTTGACGGAGTTGCTGTACGCCTGCGCAAGACGGATCTCCTCGGCGAGCGCGAAAAACTTCTTCATCGCCTTGGTGCTGCCGGGGACGTACCCCTCCATCTTTTGGATGAACGCATCGACGCCGAACGGCATGGTCGCATCCAGCTTTTCCGCCCTGCTGATGACGCGGTAGGCGTCCGGAATGGGCGCCCACTCGATCTTGTCCGTCACGCCGAGTTCATCGAACAGCACGCGGAGATCGCCCGCATTGTCGGCAGAGCCGAAGTCGTTGAGTTCATGCAAAGACGCTTCAAATTCAAACCTGCCGCGGCGGAAGCTCGTCGCAAAGCCGCCTGGAAGGTTGTGCTGTTCGACGAGCAGCGTCTTCATGCCCGCCTGCGCCAGCCGCACGGAGGCGGCGAGACCGCCGTTTCCCGCGCCGATGACGACCGCATCGTATCTGACTTTCATCCCTTTCCTCCCGATATTCTTTGAGGCGATATTATTTTACCCCGAAATATTCGCACCGTCAAGGGTGTCCGAAAAAATTTTTCGCACATTTTCGGAAATTTTCCCGATTTCGGCAAAAAATTCTTGCATAATCGGTGCAGAACGCTTGACAAGCGCGCGATTTTTTAGTATGATAGCCGTTGTTCACGGGGGCGTAGCTCAGTTGGTTAGAGCGCTTGCTTGACATGCAAGAGGTCACAGATTCGAGTTCTGTCGTCCCCACCATCGAACCCTGTATATCGTGCCGAAGGTTCCGTCCGAATGCGCCGATATGTGGGGTTTCATTTTTTGCTCCCCGCCCGTGGGGAGTTTTGTTTTATGACGAGGCGCCGCCCGAACTTCGGGCGGCGCCTCATTGTTTATCTGCCGGGGAAGAGAACGTTGCGCAGCCGCACACGTTCCTCCTCCGAAAGAAGCAGCTTATCGACGGGGTACACGGTGACACGGTTGGGATAGAGCAGGAAAAATTCTTTGTTCTCTCTGATCTTTTCAAAGTCGGAATATCTGAGCCGCGCCGTGGAGACAAGATCGCCCGCGCGATAGTCGTTGATGACGACCTGGTCGGGATAAAAAAGGTACTCGTTGACAAAGGCAAGGGAGAGCTGTTTTTTGTTCGCCCTGCCACTCGAAATGAAATAGACCAACCCGAGCGCAAAGAAGACGGCGCCGCCCCACAGGAGAAGATCGAGCCAGAAATCGTCCGCGACAACGATCGCCCCCTCTTCCGCGAGAACGAAGAGCACGACGTACGCGACAAGCGCCGCGACTCCGACGACCATGATGCATAAAAGCGCCGCGCGCGCCCGCCGGGAGATGCGTTTCTGCAGCGCGGCGTCCACCGTGACCCTTGTCGTGACGCAGGGCGTCGACTGCGCGTCACCCTCGCCATCCGACGGTAAATTGACATTCAACTCTTCCATATTTCCTCCTTTGGATAGTATTATGTCACGCATAATACTATAAAATCATGCGAAAATTGCCGTTTATTCGTACATTTCCGCCTTGGTGCTGCGCCGAAAGAGCTTTCCGATCGCCTCCTTGCAGCGCGCCGCGTCGTCCCCTTTGCCGTAGCAAACATCGTACACCGCCTCGGTGATGGGCAGCTCGACATGGTATTTTTCGCCCAACAGCTTCATGGCGCCGCTCGTGGCGACTCCCTCGGCGAGCTTTTCGAACCGCTTGCCCTTGGCAAGCATCTCGCCGTACATCCGGTTGTGCGAATAGGGAGAAAAGAGCGTCGTCTCGTAGTCGCCGAGATGGGCAAGCCCGTAGGCAGAGAGTTCGTTGCCCCCCATCGCCTTGATGAGGCGGGCGACCTCGCGCGCCCCGCGCGACATGAGCGGGCCTTTGAGCGGCACGCACACGACGTCGAGAATGCCTGCGGCAATACCCATGACGTTCTTCGCCGCCGCCCCGATCTCGGTGCCCAGAAGGTCGTTTCCGTAATAGAAACGGATGAGATCGCTCTTGAAAGATTCGACGAGATGTTTTTTGAGCGCGTCGTTCTCCGAATCAATGACCATGCAGTTGGGAATGCCCTGCACGAAGCTCTGAATATGCCCCGGCCCCACCCAGACGGCGATCTTGTCGGAGGAGACCCCGCTCTCCGTGAGGATCTCCGAAAGGCGCTTGCCCGTTTCCGCCTCGATGCCCTTCATGCACAGCACAAAGATCTTGTCCGAGACGGGATAACGCATGACGCGCCGCATGAAGCCGCGCAGCCCCTGCGAGCTGATGGAGATGACGATAAGCTCCGCCGTCGTGACCGCCCGCTCCAGATCGCAGGTGAGCGCAATGCGCTCGTCGAGGGTGACGTATTCGTTGCGCCCCGTATTTTTCAAAATCTCATAGGACGGCTCCCCTTCGGGGCCCCAGCTCGTCACCTGATTGCCGAGGCGGGAGAGATACCACGCGATGAACGATCCCCACCGCCCGCAGCCGAGTACGGAAATTCTCATATCTGTTTCCTCTCAAGAAGGGCGCGGGAGAGCGTCACTTCGTCCGCGTATTCCAGCTCCGAGCCGACGGGCACGCCGCGCGAGATGCGCGTCACGAGCACGCCGAGCGGCTTCAAAAGTTTTGCAATGTACATGGCGGTCGCCTCCCCCTCGACGTCGGGATTGGTCGCCATGATGACCTCCTTCACGCCCCCCTCATTCACCCGTTCCAGAAGCTCCCGGATGCGGATGTCGTTGGGCGAAACGCCGTTCATCGGATCGATGACGCCGTGCAGGACATGATAGACGCCCTTGTATTCGTGCAGCTTTTCGAGGGCGATGACGTCCTTCGGCTCCTTGACGACGCAGATGGTGGATTTGTCGCGCGTCTTGCAGATATCACAGACGTCATCTTCGGTGAAATTTCCGCAGATCTTGCAGAAGCGCACGCGCCGCTTGACGTCCACAATGGCGTCCGCAAAGGCGCGCGCCTCGCTCTCCGTCATGGAGATGACCTTATAGGCGTACCGCTGTGCCGTCTTTTTGCCGACGCCGGGAAGTTTGGAGAACTCCTTCATGAGCCTGCCAATGGGTTCGATAAAGACTTCCACTTACAGAAGACCTCCCATGCCGCCGCCCATGCCGGCGAACTTTCCCATCTTCTCCTGATAGACGGCGTCCGCCTTCTTGTATCCGTCGAGGATCGCCGCCATGACGAGATCTTCGAGCATCTCTTCGTCGTCGGGATCGATGACCGATTTGTCGATCTCGATGCCGTCGATGATCTTCTTCGCGTTCATATAGACGACGACCGCCTCGCCGCCCGCCGTGCCGACGATCTCCCACTCATCGAGGAGTTTCTCGGTCGCCTGCACCTCTTCCTGCATCTTCTGCGCCTGCTTCATGAGGTTCTGCATCCCCGCAGCGCCCCCCATGCCGCCTCTGTTGAATCCTGCCATAATTCCTCCGTATTATTTGATCTCGACGGGGTAATCCGCAAAGTCCTCTTTGAGCTTGCGGATCCCGTCCTTTTCGATGCTGCGGTCTGCGCCCGCAAAACGCACCTCGAATTGATCGATCCCGATCCCGGAAAAGACCTCCCGCAGCACGGGAAGGTGCCGTTCCGAATTGAGCGTGTCGCACACCGTCCTCACGTCCGTCGTGAGCACGAGCGTCTCTCCCTCGCGGCTCGGCACGAGATCGCGGCACAGAGCGTACGCGACCCCGCTTTTGGGCAATTTCCTCAGCCGCCGCAAAAAGAGTCCGAACACCGCCTCGGGCGAATCGTCCGGAACGGATGCCCCGCCCGTCTCCGCCGCACCCGACGAAGAGCTTGCCTCCGGCGGCTTTTTCTCCTCAAAAGCGGGCGCGGGCGCGGGTTTTGCACGTTCCGGCGCCTTGGGTGACCGGAGCGGCTCCGGCGGCTCCCACGGCGGTACATCGTCGAAGGGCGGAGGCTCCGGAAGGGGCGGCAGCTCATCCTCCTGCGTCGCCCGAAGCGCGGGCGCAGGCTCCGGCACGCGCTCGGAGCGCGGCTGTGCCATGACGGGCGCACCTGCCGCAAGCGCCGCGACCTTCTGTTCGAGCGCCGCAATGCGCAGCAGCAGCGCGTCGTCCCCGCGATCGATCTGCGGCGTCGCGGCGCGAAGGATCGCCGTCTCCAGGGAGATGCGCGGCGAGGAGGCGAACCGCAGCTCCGTCTCCGTCCGCGCAAAGATCTCCGTCGCGCGCAGCACGGCGCGTCCGTCCGCATTCGACGCGATCTGCGCCACCTGCGCATAGAACTCCCCGGGAAGCGCGAGCAGCTTTTCCGCATTGGAGCACATCTTGGCAATGGCGACCTCGTTGAGCATCTCCAGGAGGTCTTTGAGCAGCACCCCGACGCTCTTGCCCGATTTGAGCGCATCCTCCGCGACGGAGAGCGCCGTCGGCATCTCCCCCGAAAGGATGGCGCCGACCAGCTTTGCGTTGGTCGCAAAATCCGCAGAGCCGAGCACGCTCGTCACGCCCGCATAGGTGAGCTTGTCCCCGTAGGCAAGGCACATCTCGGCGATGGAGAGCATATCCCGATCGCTTCCCGCGCCCGCGCGGGCGATGGCGGCGACCGCCTCGGGTTCATACGGACGTCCCATCTCGTCGAGAATGCCCGCAAGATGACGCTCGAGATCCTCCTCGGGGATGAGCTTGAAATCCAGCCGCATACAGCGCGAGAGGATGGTCGCCGGGATCTTGTGCGGCTCGGTGGTGGCGAGGATGAAGATGGCGTGCGCGGGCGGTTCCTCGAGCGTCTTCAGGAGCGCGTTGAACGCGCTGTCCGTCAGCATATGCACCTCGTCGATGATGTACACCTTGTACTTCCCCGACACGGGCGGATACTGCACCTTGTCGCGCAGGTCGCGCATCTCCCCGACGCCGTTGTTGGAGGCGGCGTCGATCTCGACGATGTCGAGCGAGTTGTCCGCCAGCGCAAGGCAGGTCGGACATTTGCCGCACGGGGAGCCGCCGACGGGATGTTCGCAGTTGACGGCACGCGCAAAGATGCGCGCCACGCTCGTCTTACCCGTGCCGCGCGGGCCGGTGAAGAGGTATGCGTGCCCCACTTCGCCGCGTTCGATCTGATTGGTCAGCACGCGCACGACGTGTTCCTGCCGCACGATCTTGTCAAAGGTCGCGGGACGGTATTTGCGATAGAGCGAAAGATGCGCCATAATCTACTTGTTCTCCTTTTGCCGTTCGGCAACAAAGGCGTTTTGCAGTTTCTTCTTGGAGCGGGCGAGCGCGTTGTCGATCGCCTTCATCCCCTTGCCCGTCGCCTGCGCGATGGCGGCATAGCTCATGCCGTCCAACCACAGGGAGACGACGCGGAACTCGAAATCGGAGAGCGTTCCCATGAGCTTTGTGCGGAATTCCGCAAGGCTCTCGCCCGCGAGCAACAGATCCTCGGGCGTCCCCCCCTCCGGCACGCTGTCCGGGTCGAGATCGTCGCAGGCGACCGACCGATCCGCGCGCAGCGCGCTGTAAATGCGGCGCGAAACGCACAGATAGGCGAAATTTTTGAAGGATTTCCCTCCGTCGGGACGGAAGTCGCGGATGGCGGAGACAAGCCCGATCATCCCCTCCTGCACGAGATCGTCCGTCTCGCCGCCCGCCAGAAAAAACTTTCTCGCACGCGCGCGGACGATGCTCTTGTAGCGGTTGAGCAGCTCCTCCTCCGCGCCCTCCGCACCCGCCTGCGCGGCGGCGGCGAGCGCTTCATCCGACTTATTTTTGCAGTCTTGCACGCACCACCTCATACGCGGCGATCCCGAGCGCAACGGAGGCATTGAGCGAGTTGACCTTCCCGAACAGCGGGATGGAGAGCACGCCGTCGCA